>DASUKT010000404.1:0-9148 GCA_036278575.1 Pseudolabrys sp.
CGGGCAGGGGGGCTGCGCACGCGCTTCACACGCAATTCACAAGGCTTATTGAGCGGTGGGAAATGCGGCTTTTCGGTTGACCTTTGTCATCGATGCGAGTGCGGGCAGAACCTATTCGCCGGCCAGGCGCAGAGGCGGACGGTGCTCGTCTTCGATTTTGCGCAGGCGCTGCTCCTCGCGACCGATGTAGTCACGCGTCATCGGCGTCACGCCTTGCCGCTTCGTGAGCTGGATCTGCATGACCATCATCGCCTGCTCGCGGAACGACATCTCCGACGCGGCGAGATAGAATTCCCACATCCGGACAAAACGCTGGTCGTAAATCCGCTCGACTTCTTCGCGGTGCGCCAGAAAGCGTTCCCGCCAGGCCTTGAGCGTCTCCGCATAGTGCAGGCGCAATATCTCGATGTCAGTGACGAGCAGACCCGACTTCTGGATCGCGGTCAGCGCTTCGGACAATGAAGGGATGTACCCGCCCGGGAAGATGTATTTTGCGATCCAGGGATTGGTAATCCCGGGCCCCTCCGACCGGCCGATGGAGTGCAGCAGCATGATGCCGTCGTCGGCCAGCACCTCGTGCGCCTTGCGGAAATAGGTATCGTAGAAGCCGACGCCGACGTGCTCAAACATGCCGACCGAAACGATCCGGTCGAACGGCCCGTCCACGTCCCGATAGTCCTGCAAGCGGAACTTCGCCCGGTCGCTGAGGCCTTTTTCCGCGGCGCGCTCGTTGGCGATGGCGAATTGCTCTTGCGAGAGGGTGACGCCGGTGACGTTGGCGCCCGCCATTTCCGCCATATAGAGGCCGAGCCCGCCCCAGCCGCAGCCGATATCGAGAACGCGGTTGCCTGGCTTGACCAGCAACTTGGCCGCCAAGTGACGGCGCTTGGCCAGTTGCGCGTCATCGAGCGATTGGCCCGGGTGCTCGAAATAACCGCAGCTATACTGCCGGTCGGCATCGAGAAAGAGAGAGTAAAGCCGCCCGTCGAGGTCATAATGATGCGCGACATTGCGGCGGGCGCGCTTGCGGGGATTGTATTGGCTTAGCCGGCGGTGCAAGTAGCGCAAGGCCCGGCGTGGATTGGCCCAGCGGGGCATTTCGCCGTTTTCCTGACCGAGCGCGACGGCAAGAACGTCTACGATCGACCCTTGCTCGACGACGAAAGTACCATCCATGTAGCACTCGCCGAGCTTGAGCTCGGGATCGAGCAGGATGGCCCATTCAGCGCCGCGGGTGACAAAGCGGACCGCGGCGCGCCGACCCGTGCCGTCGCCCACTGTAAAGATGGTCCCCTGCGAGGTCGTGACCCGAAAAGATCCTCGCCGGATAAATGTCTTCAGCAAAAACTGAAGCAACCGGTCCATCGGCCGCCTCCATCACTTAACAACAAAGTCGTGCCGGCCTGATGGCCGGTCCCCGCGTTTTCAATGCCCCAGATGAAAAAGCGTTCGGACCGCAGGATTTAATCAAAGTTCCGGCAGTCCATCAATGATGGAAAATCTTTTCTGCCATGTGTCCGCGGCGCCGCCCCAAGGGGCGCATAATGCGCTATTGAATGCGCTGCGGCAGAAGGGTGGGGGTCCGAATGGCCGCGGGAGCCATGTGGAATTGAGGGTGACGATGTCGCGTTTTAGGCGCTACGGCCTGCCTCTTCTCGTCGTGTTGGCAGCATCGGCGGCTTCGCCGGTTGCGGCCCAGGAAAACGTCGAAGCTGGCAAAACGCCGGCTCAGCTCTACGCAAGCGATTGCGCCATTTGCCACAAGAGTCCGCAAGGCCTGACCAAAGCCGGCGGCCTGTTTGGGCTCGCCGGCTTTTTGCGCGAGCATTACACCGCAAGCCGCGAGACGGCCCAGGTGATTGCCAATTATCTCAAGAGCGTCGACCGGTCGACGCCACCGGCTGCGCGTCAGCGCACCGCAAGCCGCCACAGAAAAGAGGGCAGCAAGCCCGAAGGCAATAAAGACAAATCGACGACCGAGACGGGCAAGCCCGCCAAAAAGAAGTCGTCGTCTGCCAAAGCGACGGTTGAAGGAGCCTCAGAAGAGAAGACCGCGGGCGGTGCATCGACCGGCGGCAGCGCGATGGCAAAAAAGCCCGCCGCCACCGAACCTGCAAAGCCCGCAACCTCGAACTGAGCGCCTTCCTACCGCTCGGCTTCCGCCTTTTTCCTGGTGGGCTTGGCTTCCGCCGAAGCGGCATCCGTTTCAGGGTTCTCGGCCGGTTGCTCGCGTTTTTGACCCGCTTCAGGCTCGAAGAAAGCCGCTGCGGCCTCTTCGCCCGCGGGTTCGGACTCGGGCTCTTCGCCTTCCTCGCGGCGCATAGTCACGTCCTCACCGCGTGCAAGGCGCTCCGCCTCGTCCTGGCTGCGCGCGACGAACACCGTGACATTCGCCTCGATCTCGGGATGTAGCGAGAGCGGCACTTTGTATTGACCGATCGATTTGATCGGCGTGTTCAGCACGACTTGCGAACGGTTGACCTCGAGACCGTCGGTGCTTAACAAGCCGGCAATGTCCCGGGTTGTCACAGAGCCGTAAAGCTGACCTGCTTCCGAGGCTTGCCGCAGCAAGGTAATGCTCTTTCCGTCGAGCTTGACCGCGAGCTTTCCGGCCTCGCCTTTCATTTCAAGATTGCGCTTCTCGAGTTCGGCTTTCATGCCTTCGAAGCGAGTCTTGTTTTCCTTGGTGGCGCGCAGCGCCTTGCCGCGTGGCAGCAGGAAGTTGCGGGCAAAGCCATCTTTCACGCGCACGACATCCCCCATCTGGCCGAGCTTGCCGACGCGTTCGAGCAGGATCACTTCCATTGTCGTTACTCCTTGATCTGATCTCGTTTGGTTTCAAATTCCGTCAGGTGTGAGTGGGTGGGCGGCTTTTACGTGCGGCACGCGCGCGTAAGCCGGCTGCCGTTTCGGCAAGGCCCAGCATGCAGAGCGCCAGAATCGGCCATCCGAAAATCAAGACAACCGCATAGGCCCCGGAGAGCATGACCGGGCGGCTGTTTAGTCCGCGCGAAACGGCGTGCAAGACGGCAAAACCCAGCACCCCGTACGCCATCAGCAGGCTCGCGGCGACGACCTCGCCGAGGATGCCTATCAACCCGCCAAGAAAGCTCACGATCACCGCCGCACCAAAGATCAGTGCCAGCGATTTTGGAAAATCCATTGCCGCAATATCGGGCCAGGGACGGCGCAGGCGGCCGGAAAATTTCACAATTCGCGCGGCAAGCCACAGGTTGAGAACGTTGGTGATCGTCGCCAAAATCGCAACGGTTGGCGGCAGCGCTGCCACCACGAAGTCCATGAGCCGTTCAAGGTTTACCGACTGCATTTCGCTTTCGCCGTTAAGCAGCTGCTGAAATGCTTCGCGCACACCCGCGTGGAAGCTTTCGAGATCGGTACCAAAATTCGGAATCGCGATGAGAACGATGCCGGCGCCAATGAAGGCGGCCCAAATGACAAGCCGCCCGGTGGGATACCATTCGAGCGAAAGGGCCGTGCCTGGTTGCGGCGCAACCGGGCGCGCCAGCATTGTCAGATAGCCGAGCCACCATGCCGGCAAGCCGGCCACAGCAAGAAAAATGAGGAAATAGACTCCGCCAAGTGCGGCAGCCAAAGCGGCGGCACCGCCAAGCGCACCAATCATCGCAGCCCAATGACTCCAACCGACTGCAGCGATCAGCAACGGCAGGGGCGAAAGCCAAAACAGCATGGCCGACAGCAGCGAGCCGGATGCCACCGAGGCGAACAGCAAAGCCGCCGCGGCACCCGCACCAATTCCGACCAATGCGTTTTGTATCATCACGAGCTGTCCCGCCCCGTTTGAGCGGTTAGAGACGAATTATTCGTCCCAACCATCGGCCGTCGGATTCACCCCGGCGGCCTCGTTTCGATTTCTTCAGCGTATCACGTAAGGCAGCAGCCCGAGATAGCGCGCACGCTTGATCGCCTGCGCCAGTTCACGTTGCTTCTTCGCCGACACCGCCGTGATCCGGCTCGGCACGATCTTGCCGCGTTCGGAAACGTAACGCTGCAGGAGCCGGACGTCCTTGAAATCGATCTTGGGTGCATTGGCGCCGGAGAACGGGCACGTCTTGCGGCGGCGAAAAAAAGGACGGCGACCTCCGCCTTGCGGTGAGAATGCCATGGCTTATCCCTCCGTCCCGCTTGCCGACCCGCCATCTTCGCTGGCCTCATCGCGGGGGCGACGCTCGCCGCGATCGCGGAAACGGCCACCGCGATCACCACGTTCGCCGCGGTCTTCGCGATCGCGATCAGCCTTGCGCATCATGGCGGAAGGACCTTCTTCGTGCTCTTCCACGCGGATGGTCAGGTAACGCAAGACGTCTTCGTTAAGCCGCTCCTGACGCTCGATCTCGTTGATCGCTGCCGGCGGGGCGTCGATGTTGAGCAGCGTCATGTGCGCCTTGCGGCTTTTGCGGATGCGAAACGAGAGCGACTTGACGCCCCAGTATTCGTTTTTGGCGACTTTGCCGCCCATCTCGCCGATAACGCCGGTGAGTTGTGTGGTCAATTCTTCTACCTGCTGCGCGCTCAAGTCCTGGCGCGCGAGGTAAACGTGCTCGTATAGCGGCATGAATGCCTTCCCTGGTTCGACACAATGTCCTTGATTCCGGCGCCAAGCCCCTCGAGCCGTTGAAAGGGAAGGCTCGAATGCTCTGAAGGTGGAAACACGGGACGCCGGGCCCAGAAGGCCCTGCCGCCTCAATCGCGAGACGGCCGTCCGTTCAGCTTCCAGCCGGGATCAACGGAGCGCGCGGGTTATAGGCAGGAATTCAAGTAAAACGCAAGGCGGACCGTCACGCAGCCTTTGGGCCTGAATCGTCATGCTGTAGCCGGTCGGCCAGCTTGACCGCCAGATCGACGCCCTCGCGGATTTGCCGCGCCTGGGCCGGGTTGGCCTCGCCCCTTTTTCGTATGCGATTGAGGGCGTTCAACAAGCGATCGAGGTTTTCGACGAGGAATTGGTGCCGGAACGCGGGGTCACGACGGGCTCGCACCAGTTCGTCCTCTGTGACCAGATCATCCATGGCCGGGCCTTTTCAAACGTCGGCTAGAGCGTAACCGCGCGGGGTTGTCGCTTCGTTACTTCGTTGCGTGCAACTTGACATGAAGGGTATCGCGGTGTCTTTCGGCGCGATTTCGCAATGAACGATAATTGGGAGTTGACGGCAAATAAGGGTTGGTGATGGCGGTAGCATTGGTATTTCCGGGGCAAGGCAGCCAAACGGTCGGCATGGGCAAAGCCCTTGCCGAGCGTTTTGCGCCCGCGCGCCGACTGTTCGAGGAAGTCGACGAGGCGCTTGGCAAGAAACTAAGCGCCATCATTTTTGAAGGACCTGCCGACGTCCTTATGCTCACCGAAAATGCACAACCTGCGCTGATGGCGGTTTCCCTTGCTGCGATGCGAACCTTGGAAGCCGAGGCTGGATTCGATCTCAGGCGTGATGCGCAATTCGTTGCTGGCCATTCCCTCGGGGAATATTCAGCACTCGCGGCTGCCGGTTCATTGAGTGTTGCCGATACCGCACGTCTGGTGCGTGCGCGGGGACGCGCCATGCAGGAAGCTGTGCCGGTCGGGACCGGCGCTATGGCCGCGTTGCTCGGCCTTGATTTTGATCAAGTCGCTGCGATCGCTGCCGAAGCGGCGGAAGGTGAGGTTTGCCAGGCTGCCAACGATAATGGCGGCGGCCAGGTGGTCGTCTCGGGCAATAAAGCGGCTGTCGAACGCGCGGTCGAAATCGCCAAGAGCAAAGGTGCCAAGCGGGCAATGCTTCTTCCGGTCTCTGCGCCATTTCATTGTGCGCTGATGAAACCGGCAGCGGACGTGATGGCGAAAGCGCTATCGGCGGTGACGGTGAACCCGCCGGCGGTGCCGGTCGTCGCCAATGTTCTGGCGAAACCGATTGCCGATCCGGCAGAAATTATCCGATCGTTGGTTTCGCAAGTAACCGGTACCGTCCGCTGGCGCGAATCCGTCGCCGCGATGGCGGCCGTGGGCGTCGATGCCTTCTATGAAGTCGGTGCCGGAAAAGTGCTGAGCGGCCTCATCAAGCGAATTGCAGAAGGCGCGCGCGCGAGCGCTATCGGCACGCCGGACGATATCGGCAATTTCGCGGCGGCCCGCGCCGCCAACGCGTGATCGCGTCGGGGAGAAAATCCGTATGTTCGACTTGACGGGAAAGACCGCGCTGGTGACCGGTGCGACGGGCGGCATCGGGGGAGCCATCGCACGTGCTCTGCATTCGCAGGGCGCGACGGTTACGATCTCCGGGACACGTCAAGACGCGTTGAGCGCGCTCGCAAAAGATCTCGGCGGCCGCGTTCACGCACTTGCCTGCGACCTTGCCGATAAAGAACAAGTCGAGAAATTGGTGCCAACAGCCGAAGAGAAAATGGGAAAGCTCGACATTCTCGTCGCCAATGCGGGCGTCACGCGCGACAATCTGTTCGTTCAGCTTAGCGATGAGGATTGGGACCGCGTGATTGCAGTCAATTTAACCGCCACCTTTCGGCTCACGCGCGCGGCCGTGAAGACCATGATGCGCCGCCGCTTCGGACGCATTATCGGAATATCCTCGGTGGTTGGCACGACGGGAAATCCCGGACAGGGCAATTACACCGCTGCCAAGGCGGGGCTGATCGGAATGATCAAGTCGATAGCCGCCGAATACGCCAAGCGGGGGGTGACAGCCAATTGCATTGCCCCGGGATTCATAGCGACGCCGATGACGGACAAGCTCACTGAGAAGCAACGCGAGGCGATCCTCAATCGGGTTCCGGCGGGTCGTCTGGGCACGTCCGATGAAATTGCGGCGGCGGCAGTTTATCTCGCCTCCGATGAGGCCGCGTATGTCACGGGGGCAACGCTGCATGTGAACGGCGGCATGGCGATGTTCTCATAAGAAATGCTTGGCTTTATGGGGCGGGTCCGGCTAGTTTGGCCCGCGCTAGTCAACGGTTTTGAAGTGTGGTAACCGAAATTCGGCCAGGCTGGGGCGGCCCGATACGGCGAGTGAATTGGTGCGCTGCAATCGGAGTGCGTCTCGCCAGCGTCCCACGACGAGGTCATGCCGCGATGGCGGCGATCGTTCTTCCGGTCGCAGCCCAATCCAGAAACGCACGAGGTTGGAACGATGAGTGACATTGGCGAGCGGGTTAAAAAGATCGTCGTGGAGCACTTGGGCGTTGAGCCTGACAAGGTTACCGATTCCGCAAGCTTCATTGACGATCTTGGCGCCGACAGTCTCGACACCGTCGAGCTCGTGATGGCATTTGAAGAAGAATTCGGCTGTGAAATTCCGGACGATGCGGCTGAAACTATTCTGACAGTGGGCGACGCGGTCAAATTTCTTGAGAAGAACGCGAAAAGCTGACGGCTGCGGCGGCGGCCTCGCATTCGATTTCCAACTCGTCAATATCCGGGCCATTCCCGATGTTGCGGCGCATAGCGTGATTGTGCGCGGTTTGGAGCTTCACCCATGAAACGGGTCGTCGTTACCGGCATGGGAATGGTGACGCCGCTCGGTTGCGGTGTCGAATCCACGTGGCAACGCCTCATTAAAGGCGAGAGCGGCGCAAAAAAGGTCGAGCGCTTCGACGTTTCCGACCTTCCATGCAAGATCGCTTGCACTATTCCACGCGGCGACGGCAGCGACAGCTCCTATAATCCCGATCAATGGATGGAGCCGAAAGAACAGCGCAAGGTCGACGAATTTATCGTCTTCGCGATGTGCGCGGCCCGGCAGGCGTTGGACGACGCGAACTGGCATCCGAAAAGTTACGACGAGCAAACTCAAACCGGTGTGCTTATCGGCTCCGGCATCGGCGGCATTGAAGGCATCGCTGAAACCGCGGTGACACTGCACGAGAAGGGACCGCGTCGCGTATCGCCGTTCTTTATTCCCGGCCGCATCATCAATCTGGCGTCGGGCTTCGTCTCGATCGAGTTTGGCCTGAAAGGGCCCAATCATTCGGTCGTCACCGCTTGCTCGACCGGTGCGCACGCCATCGGCGATGCGGCACGCCTGATCGCGTTGGGCGATGCCGACGTGATGGTCGCGGGCGGTGCAGAGTCGCCGGTAAACCGCATCGCGGTTGCGGGTTTCTCGGCATTGCGGGCGTTGTCGACCGGATTTAACGACGAGCCGGCACGCGCCTCCCGTCCGTACGACAAGGATCGCGACGGCTTTGTTATGGGCGAGGGCGCCGGCGTCGTCGTGCTTGAATCGCTCGAGCATGCGCGGGCGCGCGGCGCCAAAATTCACGCAGAGCTGATCGGCTATGGACTTTCCGGCGACGCCTATCACATTACCGCGCCGACGCCGGACGGCGACGGTGCGCTGCGTTGCATGAATATGGCAATGCGCCGCGCCGGCTTGTCGGCGGACCGGATCGATTACATCAACGCGCACGGAACCTCGACGCCGCTCGGCGACGAGATCGAGCTGGGGGCCGTGCAGCGCCTTACCGGAAATGCCGCGGCCCGTATTTCAATGTCCTCGACCAAATCGTGCATCGGCCACCTGCTCGGTGCGGCGGGTGCCGTTGAGGCGATTTTCTCGATTCTCGCCATCCGCGATCGCCTGGCGCCGCCAACGATCAATCTCGACAATCCGTCGGTCGATACCCCCATCGATCTCGTGCCCCACAAGGCGCGCTCCCGCGATATCGACGTGGTCCTGTCCAATTCATTCGGATTTGGCGGAACAAACGCGTCGCTGATCTTCCGGCGCGTTGTGGACTGATGCTCGCAGCAGTGGAATCCGACCCCAGCTTTCGCCATATTTAAACCTAAGCTGCGTGCCGCATCGCGCGGCTTGGCCCTGCGGCCTCTCGATTTGCGCGACTGAGCCGCGTGATCCGGGCGGCACCGCACGCGGCACGCTTAAGCAAGATGAGCGGCCCTGCTGGCGGTTGCCTGTGGGCCGAAGCGGGAAACAGGGTGTGAATTCCAGTCCGTCACAAGACAATGGCGAGCCGTCGGATCCCGCAGATCTGCGAGGTTCTGGCGGGAAGAGGCCGATCACGTTGCGGAGTCCGCGAACCGCCCTGGAGCCGGAAAAGGTGCCAGCCATGATGCGGCGTTCCCGGCGTGCCCGTCACCCGGTCGTGATCGTTGGCAATGCGA
>DASUKT010000405.1:0-5708 GCA_036278575.1 Pseudolabrys sp.
CAGCCTGAGCAGCGGTTTTATCACTTTTAGCCATTTCGATGACGGTTCGTTTGATTACACGGTATCCGATCCTGATTCGCTTAGCGATACGGGACACGTGACGGTATCGAAGCAGTCCGGCAATACATTGAATGGGAGTAGTGTATCCGAGATCCTTATCGGGAATTCGGAGGCCAATACCCTGAACGGCGGCGGCGGTGCTGATATTCTGATTGGCAACGGCGGCGACGATACCTTTGTCTTTAAGTCCGTGACCGACTCGCAGCCCGGCGCCGGACATTACGACACGATCAACGATTTCGCGGCTGGCGCGGATCACATTGACCTGACCGCGATCACTGGTGCGACAAACATCCAAGACTTAGCTCAAGGAAATACGTTGGCGGCACACAGCGTCGGTTGGCTTGTTGATAGTGCGCACGACCAGACAATCGTTTATGTCAATACGACCGATACGGCCGAAACGCCTGGCCACACAGACATGGAAATTCACCTCGTCGGCACGAACATCGACCTGAGCAATGCCTTTCTGTTGCATCACAGTTGATCGTTCGCACGCGACGCCGCGTTAACTCTGCCCTTGCGGGTCGGGGACAGGTTCCGGCAGATGTGGCATAGTTGGACCGGGATTGGTTTTTAGCCGTCAAATCGGTCGCCGCGCGGCCAAAGCATGACTCCACAGATGTGAGCCAATGCAGCGTACCCAATCAGAGCTAAGCAATAATCAAGCCCGTTCGGAGCTTTCAGCCGCACTACGTACGTGCCGCGGCGCATTTTTGGGAACCGGGTTGATCAGCGGCATGAGTAACGTCCTGATGCTCACGGGCGCCATGTTCATGCTGGAAGTTTATGACCGTGTGCTGCCAAGCCGCAGCATGCCGACGCTCATCGGGTTGTTGATTCTGGCGGCCGGCCTGTTCGCAGCCTTGGGCATGCTGGATGCGATCCGCGGACGCATCCTGGTGCGCATCGGCGGCTCGATCGATGAGTCGCTTAGCGGTCGTGTGTACGACACCCTGGTGCGGCTGCCATTGGCAGCCGGTGTGCGCAATGACGCGAGTCAACCGCTGCGCGATCTCGACGCTGTGCGATCCTATCTCTCAAGCCTTGGTCCGGTGGCATTGTTCGATCTGCCGTGGATTCCACTCTACCTCGCAATCTGTTTCGCATTTCATCCGCTCATCGGCTTCACCGCACTCGCCGGCGCCATCGTTCTTATTGCGTTGACGTTTCTGACTGAGATTCTGATGCGTGCGCCAACGAAAGCGGCGACCGAAGCCGGCGTGGTGCGCAACGTTCTGGCTGAAGCAAGCCGGCGCAATGCAGAGGCTCTGGTTGCCATGGGCATGACCGAGCACATCGCCGGGCGATGGAGCGAGGCCAATCGGCGATACATGCACAATCAGCGGAAGGCGAGCGACCTTGGCGGCGGTCTCGGTGCGACCTCCAAGGTGCTGCGCATGATGTTGCAATCCGGCGTCCTCGCGGTCGGCGCCTATCTGGTGGTTCATCAGGAGGCCAGCGCCGGCATCATCATCGCGGGGTCCATCCTCAGCGCGCGCGCTTTGGCGCCGGTCGATCTCACCATTGCCAATTGGAAAAATTTCGTGGCCGCGCGCCAAGCCTGGCAGCGGCTGAACAGGCTGTTGGCTGCATTACCTGCACGAATTGCGCCGATGGCGCTGCAGCCGCCGGTGCGCCGCCTGTCAGTCGAGAGTGTCAGTGCCGCGCCGCCCGGTATTCAAAGGATTGTTGTGCAAGATATCGGCTTCCGACTCGAAGCCGGGCAGGGGCTTGGAATCATTGGGCAGAGCGGCTCAGGCAAGTCTTCTCTCGCGCGGCTCCTTGTGGGCGTTTGGAAGCCATTGCGCGGCAGCGTGCGGCTCGACGGAGCTTCGCTCGATCAATGGTCGCCGGGCACGCTTGGCCCGCACATCGGTTACCTGCCGCAAGACGTGGAATTGCTAAGTGGAACGGTGGCGCAGAACATCGCTCGCTTTACACCCGAGCCGGACGACAAAGCGGTCATTGCGGCGGCCAAAGCGGTCGGCGTTCACAACATGATCGTGCAGCTTCCGGGAGGATATGACGCGCAGGTCGGTGAGCAGGGCTCCGCCTTGTCCGCCGGTCAGGCGCAACGCATCGCACTCGCCCGTGCCGTCTATGGCAATCCCTTCCTCGTCGTTCTGGACGAACCGAATTCTCATCTCGACGCGGAGGGCGATGAGGCGCTCACCCGCGCCATTCTTGGTGTACGGGAGCGCAGGGGCATCGTCATCGTTATCGCGCATCGTCCGAGCGCCATAGCAGGCGTCGACCAAATACTGGTCATGAATCAGGGCCGGGCGCAGGCCTTGGGGCCAAAGGATCAAGTCTTGTCCGACGTATTGCAGCGGGCATCGACGCCCCCGCGGCCGCTGAAAGTTGTTACTGAAGCCGGGAGCGCCGGCGCATGACAGGCCTGGTATTCGCGCCGAAGATGCGGTTGGACAGTTTCACTGTTGGGGTCTGACGTCGTGCCTCTCAGTTCCCGTCAATCCATTCGTCGCCACCTGCTTGCCGGTGGAATGGTCGTTCTTTTGCTCGCGGGTGGCGTCGGCGGCTGGGCGTCGACCACCGAAATCGCGGGTGCGCTCATTGCGCAAGGGTCGGTTGTCGTCGATTCCAACATCAAAAAGATACAGCACCCGACAGGCGGCGTTGTCGGCAAGTTGAACGTGCAAGACGGCGACCATGTAAAAGCCGGCGATGTTCTCGTGCGGCTGGACGATACGGTTACGCGCGCCAATCTGGCGATCGTCACCAAGGGGCTTGATGAACTTGCCGCCCGCAAGGTGCGCCTCGAGGCGGAACGCGACGGAGCGGAAAGCATAACATTTCCGCCCGATCTGCTTGAACGGGCGAATAACCCGTCCGTCGCGACGGCACTCACCAACGAGCGGCGCCTTTTCGAGTTGCGGCGGTCAGCGCGGCGAGGACAGAAAGCGCAGCTTCAGCAGCGCGTTGCGCAACTGAGAGACGAAATCGTCGGAGTGAAGGCGCAACTGGAGGCGAAGGAACGCGAGATTTCGCTCATCAATCAGGAGCTCGCCGGTGTGCGGGACCTGTGGCAAAAGAAATTGGTGCCGATCACGCGGGTCACCGCCCTCGAAAGAGACGCTGCGAGGCTTGGGGGCGAGCGGGGCCAATTGATTGCGGCAATCGCGCAAACCGAGGGCAAGGTTAGCGAGACCGGACTGCAAATCATCCAGATCGACGAAAATCTGAGCAGTGAGGTCGCCAAGGATTTGCGTGAGGTCGATGCAAAGGCCGGCGAGTTGGCCGAGCGCAAGGTTGCAGCGGAAGATCAACTCAAGCGCATTGACATTCGCGCGCCGCAGGGCGGTGTCGTGCTCGAGTCCAAAGTTCATACGGTCGGCGGTGTCATCAGCCCCGGCGATACGATCATGCTGATCGTGCCTGAAAGCGACAAGCTTCAGGTCGAAGCGAAGGTAAATCCGCGTGATATCGATCAGGTGCAAGTTGGCCAAGGAGCTTTCTTACGCTTTTCGGCCTTTAACATACGAACGACGCCGGAAATCAACGGCATCGTCAATCGCGTGTCGGCGGATACGACCACGGACCAGCGTACCGGTCAAAGCTACTACACGATCCGCATCTCAATGACGAAGGAAGAAATCACGCGTCTGCGAGACGTCAAGCTGATCCCCGGTATGCCGGTCGAAGCATTTGTGCAGACTGGAGATCGCACCGTCCTGTCGTATCTCATAAAGCCT
Source organism: Pseudolabrys sp. (assembly GCA_036278575.1). Lineage (GTDB taxonomy): Bacteria > Pseudomonadota > Alphaproteobacteria > Rhizobiales > Xanthobacteraceae > Pseudolabrys. Next base: position 3,777 of record DASUKT010000405.1, read on the forward strand.
CTTCAGGATCAGTTTATGCGCGCGTTCCGGGAAAAATGACGGGCCTCTACGGCCGCGCAGCTGGCGGCGATTTTTCATGAACTGGTTTTCGAGCATTGGGTACCGGTTCGGCATCGGCCGTAGCCTCGCGCTTGTCTTGCTTGTATTACTCGCTGTGCTGCGCGTCGCAGATCCGCCGCCGCTTCGCGGGCTGCGCGTTCGTACCTTCGACTTTTTTCAGACGCTGCGCCCTCGTGAAGCATCGCAGCGGCCGGTCGTCATCGTCGATATCGACGAAAAAAGTCTTAAGGCGATCGGCCAATGGCCCTGGCCGCGCACGCGTCTTGCCGACCTCGTTTCGCGACTGACCGAAATGGGTGCGCTCGTCATCGGGTTCGACGTGGTTTTCGCCGAACCTGACAGGATGTCACCTGCCCTGGCGGCCGATACGTTCCGCAATCTGGACGATGCCACACGTGAAAAGCTGCGGGCGCTCAAGAGTAATGATTTGATCTTGGCGGACGCGATGCGCCGCTCCCATGTCGTGGTCGGTCAGTCCGGCCTGCCGGCCACAATAGAGCGGCCAGATGCAGCAGAGCCGCCCGTTGGCATTGCAACTATTGGGGGCGATCCGCGTCGCTATCTTCTCAATTTTCCCGGATTGCTTCGCAACGTGCCAGTGCTGGAGCAAGCGGCGAGTGGACATGGGCTGTTTACCATCCGGGCTGAAGCCGACGGAATTGTACGCCGCGTACCTCTCGTGATGGTCGCGGGAGGCCGGGTCGTGCCTTCGCTGAGTCTGGAAATGCTGAGGGTAGCGAGCGCCTCCGGCACCATCTTGATTCGTTCCGATCACGCGGGCGTTCAGAATGTTGCAATTCCGGGCTTGACGATACCGACCGATCGTAATGGGCAGCTCTGGATTCATTTCGCGCCCCACGATGCGTCGCGCTACGTGTCGGCGGCCGATGTGTTGGACGGAAAAGTGCCATCCGAGCGAGTGAGCCACAGACTTGCGCTGATCGGCACGTCCGCGGTCGGGTTGCTTGACGCCAAGACGACGCCGATCGACCCGGTGATGCCGGGCGTTGAGGTACACGCGCAGGTGCTCGAGAGCGTGCTCACGGGGTCTGTGTTATCCGAGCCAAGCTATGCGATCGGTGCCGAGTTGTGCGCGGCACTTCTTGCCGGAATTGTCATCATTGCTGTGGCGCCGGTCCTGAATGCCGCGCTTTTACTGATCCTCGGGGCAACTATTGCGGCGGTGATGGTTGGAGGCTCCTGGTACTTTTTCATCCAGCATCGCCTGTTGATCGATTCCACTTATCCGCTGCTGTCCAGCATTCTCGTCTATCTTACGCTGGTGTTCAGCAATTACATTCGCGAGCAGGCGCAACGACTCCGCATCCGCTCCGCTTTCGGTCAGTATCTTTCCCCGGCGCTGGTCGAACAGCTGGCCAAGTCTCCAGCCAAACTTACGCTTGGGGGAGAAGAGCGCGAGATGACCGTTCTGTTTAGTGACGTACGTGGCTTTACAGCCATATCGGAGCTGTACAAGGACGACCCGCAAGGTCTCACAGCTCTGATGAACAGCTTTCTCACGCCAATGACCAACGCAATCATCGAACGCGACGGGACGATCGACAAATATATGGGCGATGCCATTATGGCGTTCTGGAACGCACCGATCCATGATCTTCGCCATGAGATCAACGCCTGCGACGCGGCGCTCGAAATGCTCCGTCGTGTTGAGTTTCTCAACGAAAGCCGTAAGCAAAAAGCGCTTGAAGGCAGCCAGCCTTTCATCCCGATCAAGATAGGTATTGGCATCAATACCGGACAATGTGTGGTCGGCAATATGGGATCCGATCTTCGATTCAATTACTCCGTTCTTGGCGATGCGGTTAATCTGGCCTCTCGGCTCGAGGGGCAGTCGAAGACATACGGTCTACC
>DASUKT010000406.1:0-19428 GCA_036278575.1 Pseudolabrys sp.
AGCAGCCCCTCGGACAGCATCATCAACACGCGCACCTGCTGAGGCGTCAGTGTGGACAGGCGCGCCAGGAGCGCCGCCGTTTCCCGGTCCGAACCGCTACCGAGATCGACATCGGGCGGCGTCCACAGACCGCCGTCCAGAACCTGGGAAATTGCGTCCCGCATCGCTTCGACACCAAGCGTTTTGGGAATGAAACCCGACGCGCCAAATTCCATGCACCGGCGAATGGCCGATGGATCGTCGTTGGCTGACACCACGACGACCGGCACGCCCGGGTATTGCGCGCGCAAATACATCAACCCGGAAAAGCCGCGCGCGCCGGGCATGCGCAGATCGAGAAGAACGAGATCAATGTCACCGCTCCGCTCAAGCAGATCGACAACCTGATCGAACGATCCTGCCTCCGAGACGCTCGCGCCCTGCAAAAGCCCGCTTACCGCCTCGCGCAATGCGCCGCGAAACAGCGGGTGATCGTCGGCGATAAGCAATCGATAGGTCGACGCCTCAGTCAATCGCAAAACCTCTTCCAGCCGTATGCATCTGCATCGACGCGCCACTTGGTATTTCGCATACCGCCGCGGACAGAGAGCGACAAGGGTCTGTCGCAAACGCGTTCAATTTCAAGGCCTTATTCATCGCGATCGGCGTTCCGGCTGCCGATGAACTGCAACACCAGTTCACGGCGATGAGAGACGCGGCGATGCTCCACCAGATAGATGCCCTGCCACGTTCCAAGCGCCAACGAACCGTTGGTTACCGGCACATGCAGCGAAACGCCATTGAGCATCGCTTTCACATGCGCAGGCATATCGTCCGGTCCTTCCGCATCGTGCACCCAGGACGCGTCTTCCGGCGCCAGGCGATCAAGCGCGGTAACGAGATCAGCCTGCACGTCAGGATCGGCATTTTCCTGGATCGTCAGCGACGCGGAGGTATGGCGCAGATAAAGAAGTAATACGCCGTCGCCGCCGTCGGCCTCTTGCAAGAAACGCCGCACCTCCCTGGTTATTTCAATCAAGCCAACTCCGTCCGTTTCAATCTGAAGCGTTGCGGTCGCCATCACCACTGGCGTCGCGTAAGTAACAGCGGAGAGACGGCCGGTCACAGCGTCGGATGCGGAAGCGTCAGCTTCTGCGCATCGCTTCCTTCTGAAAATTGGAAATCATGTCGAGGACTCTCTGCCAGGCATCGGAAATAAATGCTGCGGCCCGATCAATACTCCGGCGGGGGGAAAGCTGCGAACTGCTCTTGCCGTTGCCGGTTGGCGGGACGGTTTCAGGTGGCCGCGGCGGATCTCCATTTCCCGGGATGGCCCTGCTGGCGGGCTGCGCCTGCAATGCGGCAACTTGCTTTTTCAAATCGTCGATCGCCAGCCGCAAATCTTTCACGTTGTCGATCTCTCCGCGTGATTGCTTCAGGCCCTCGACTTCATTCCGCAGCGATTTCAGATTTTCGACCTCTGTCCGCAGATGCTTTACATCAGCGGCCTCGCTTTGAAGCAATTTAAGCGTCATTATCTTTGACTGCTGGAGATCGGCTACCTGGCGCGGCAACGGCTTCAGGCCCTCCATCTCTTTTGGCAACTGGCGCAAGCCGCCTATTTCTTTCTGCAACTCCTTCAAATGATCGACGTCGGCCCGCAAGCCGGCGATTTCCTTGTCGAGTCCGGTCGGATGCTCCAGCGCGCTGCGGCAATCCCAACCCGTGCCTTGTTGCGTGCAAAGGGCGACCTGTCCATTCCGATTGTCGATGCGCAGAAATCCGTCGCCGACGCGATCGAAGCGATATCGGTCCGCTGGCAAGGAGGAACGGGCGCCGGCTGGCGAGGCAACAGGCGGAGCAAGCGAGGTTGCTTGCGATGCGTCCGCAGGGAGTGACGCTCCCGTCCGGCCTGGGGACAATGTGATAATCCGCACGCCGGCGGTTGCCGATGGCGGCTCTTGCCCAATCGATTGCGTGTCCTGAGCACGCGCTGCGCCGGCAAGTGAAACGGCGGCAGCCATGAAAGCAGTCGTAATGACGCGAATCATGTTGTCCCTCCCTCACGACATCCGGCTATAGAACGCCCAAAGCCTATCATCGGCTCACGTGCCTTAGAAATTGCGTGCGTACACGGTGGGCCGTGTGGACCGCCCCGACGTAGATGGTGTGATGAGCGTCGGGGGAAATCTCGCATTTAATACCTGATATCAGACACTTATGCCGCAGCCCACGTTTCTTGACTCGTATACACCCCGTCAGTATGGTCCGCGCGGCTTTCAGGGGCGGCGGGACACGCGGACGACTGGATTCTGCGCAGGTGTCGAAAGCATGGCTGGCGACACGCGCGACCAAGGCGATCGCAAAAACCCGCCGGACGAGGAAGCTGCTCTCTCCGCGAGGCTCCAGCGTCTCGGCGAACGGCTCGCGCAAGCGAGCCGACCTTCCGAAAAAGGCCCTGATCCTCGTCCGAACACCGATGCATCGGGGTTCGCTCGCGGGCTTCGGCTGTCAACCGAGATGGTGGCCGGCGTTGCGGTGGGTGCATTCATCGGATGGCTGCTCGACCGCTGGCTGGGAATTTCGCCGTGGGGGTTGATCGTGTTTCTTCTGCTCGGCTTTGCAGCCGGCGTGCTTAATGTGATGCGGGCAGCGGGCGTCGTCAGCAACAAAACCGGGACCGACTAGACTTCATGGCCGATCCAATCCACCAGTTCCAAATCGTCAATCTCATTCCGATCGCACACATCGGTGGGAGCGAAATCGCCTTCACCAATTCGGCGGCTTTTATGGTCGTCATTGCCGGTGGCCTTACCGCCTTCCTGCTTGGCGCGACCAGCAAGCGCCGCCTCGTGCCGAGCCGCCTGCAGTCGGCAGCCGAACTCTCGTACGAATTCGTTGCCTCGACCATACGCGGCACCGCGGGCACCGAGGGCATGCGGTTTTTCCCGTTCGTGTTCACAATATTCATGTTCGTGCTTGCTGCGAACATGATCGGGATCATTCCCTACACTTTCACCGTCACCAGCCACATCATCGTAACGGCGGCGCTCGCGCTCACAGTGTTTTTAACCGTGCTGATCTATGGGCTTTGGTCGCACGGATTTCACTTCTTCAATCTCTTCATCCCGAAAGGAGTGCCTGTTTACATCCTGCCGCTGATTGTTGCGATCGAGATTCTGTCTTTTATTTCCCGGCCGATTTCGCACAGCGTGCGATTGTTCGCCAACATGCTGGCCGGGCACATCACGCTGCAAGTGTTCGCCGCCTTCATCATCCTGATGAGCGCCCACGGGATTTTGGGCTGGACCGGTGCCGTGCTTCCCTTTGCGATGATCGTCATCTTGATGGCGCTGGAAGCATTGGTGGCGTTCCTGCAAGCGTACGTCTTCGCAATCCTCACCTGCATCTATCTTAACGATGCAATTCACCCGGGCCACTAACGGCCCGCCGCACAATCGAAACAGAAGGAGCTTTTCTTATGGATCCAGTGGCAGCCAAATATATCGGCGCCGGCATTGCCTGCATCGGTATGGGCGGCGCGGGCGTCGGCGTCGGCATCATCTTCGGCAACTATCTTGCGGCGGCAATCCGCAATCCGTCGGCGGCCCAGGGCCAATTCGGCAACCTCATTTTCGGCTTCGCCATCACCGAAGCGCTCGGCATCTTCTCTCTGCTGATTGCGCTGCTGCTGCTGTACGCAATCTGACAGCATTCCGGGCGCAGAGCATTCAGAGCGGCCGATGGCTGAGAACAACAAGACGGTTGCGACGGTCGAGCACACGCCGGGCGGCGAGCACGGCAGCGGCTTTCCGCCGTTCAATTCGCAGACCTTTCCGTCGCAGCTCATCTGGCTGGCGCTGAGCTTCATCATCCTTTACGTGCTGATGTCGAAGCTGGCGCTTCCGCGCATCGGGTCGATTCTCGAAGAGCGCGAGAAGCACATCGAAGGGGACATTGCGGCAGCGGATCGTCTGAAGAAGCAATCCGACGAAGCGATCGCTGCCTACGAAAAGGCGCTTGCCGACGCTCGCGCGAATGCGCAGGCGATCGCTGCCGAGACCCGCAGCAAGCAGCTGGCTGAAGCGGAAGCGACGCGGAAGAAGCTGGAAGATCAGCTCGGTGTGCGGCTTGCAGAAGCGGAGAAAACCATTGCCGCCACGAAGGAAGCGGCGATGGGCAATGTGCGCGGCATCGCCGTTGATACCGCAAAAGCAATTGTCGAACGGCTGATCGGCAAGGCGCCCTCGGACGCTGCGGTTGCCGGCGCAGTCGCAGACGCTCTCAAGCGCTGAGAGGAGCGATCGATGTTGTCGGAACCTGAGGTTTGGGTGGCCCTTGCGTTTATCGTGTTTATCGTGGGTCTCGGCTACCTCGGTGCGCATAAACACGTGCTCAAGGCCCTCGACGACCGCAGCGAGCGCATCAAGGCGGAGCTCGAAGAGGCCAGCCGGCTGAAAAACGAGGCGATGGCGCTGCTGGCGGAATATCAGCGCAAGCGCGGCGAAGCCGAACACGAAGCGCAATCCATCATCGAGGGAGCCAAGGCCGAGGCTGAGCGGCTGGCCGCCGACGCCAAAGTCAAGATGGAAGAATTTGTCGAACGGCGGACCAAGATGGCGGAGACCAAAATCGCGCAAGCAGAAGCGCAAGCCACGGCGGACGTGCGCAGCGCCGCCGCAGAAGCCGCCGTTACGGCAGCCGAGAAGGTTCTCGCGCAGGAAACGAAAGGCGAGCTTGCCGCCTCGCTGATCGCCAAAGGCATCGAAGACGTCGGCAGGAAGCTGAACTAGGAATAGCGCGGCGGCCGACTACCGTTCCCACACTCAGCGCGCCGCGCGCGATCTGGCGCGCGGCTTGCGCGAAGGTTTGGGCTTCTTTTCCGGCCGGTTTGCCAGCGGATCGAAGCCGACATACACGACGTAAGCATCGATGACCGAGACCGGCTGTGGCAGCGGAAACGCGACATCGGGATCGATTTCGGTGAACGTCGCGCCGCCCTGCCCCTCGGCGATCGTGACCGGCAGGCGATAGAGCTTTGAAACAACCGTTCTCGGTTCCGGGCCTTCGTGCACGACCGCCATTCGCACCGGCACGTCGATCTGGCCGGGCCCTCCTGCGGGCCCGGTAATGACCCGGCCTTCAATGCCGATTTTCATCGTGACCGTGCCGGCGGCGACATGACATTCGCGTGCAGTGCGGGTGATGGTCCCCTGGTATTTGAGGTTAAGCGCGTTCGGCTCGCCGCTGCCGGCGGGTTTGTCCCCGATCATCAGCGTGGAAGCGCCGCCGCGTATTTGAATGTCGGGGCAGTCGAAGTCGTCGGGCTGTTGAGCGGCAACAGCTGCGTTCGCGGTGGTGGTTGCGTCCGTGGCGGCGGCCGGCTTTGTCGAGAGCGACAACTTGTCGAGCAAGCTGCTGTTCGTCGACGAGCATCCCGCAAGCGCGGTCAAAAACAATGGCAGAGCAACAGCAGCGCCCTTCCCTTTCATTCCCATGTGCAAAAGCCCGTCCATTTATTTCGGAATTGTCCCACCCCTCGCCGGATTTTTATAGCACAGCCATTGCAAAAGCCGACAGCGATCACCCGGCATCGCCTTTGAGCCGCGCATACAGCAGGTGATCTTGCCAGACTCCGTTAATGCACAGGTAGTCGCGGGCATAACCTTCGCGTTTGAAGCTGCATTTCTCCAACAGGCGTATCGAGGCGGCATTTGTCGGGATGCAGGCTGCTTCGAGCCGATGCAGCCGCAGCGTATCGAATGCAAAGGGAAGCAGCGCACGCACGGCTGCGGTCATATGGCCGCGCTGGGTATGTGGCGCGCCGATCCAGTAACCGATGCTACCGGTCTGGGCGACGCCGCGGCGAATGTTGGCGAGTGTGAGGCCGCCGACCAGCGCACTATCGTCGCTGCGAAAAATGAGGAACGCGTACGCCTGATCGGTTCGTTGATCTTCGGCGTATCGCTTCAACCGGCGTCGAAAGGCTGCGCGGGTCAGATCGTCGGCGGGCCAGGACGGCTCCCAAGGCGTGAGAAAGCCACGGCTGGTCTCGCGCAAGGTTGCCCATTCGCTGTAGTCGATAGGCTGCGGTGACCGTAGAAAGACGCCGTTGCCTGGAACGGTCGTCATAGGTTCGTTAAAGCTGACAGTACGAAAGAATGCCATGGTGCAAGTTCGGTCAGCGCGGTCAGGCAGCCTGCCGCCATAAACTCTCAGCGATTGCAGCAGCGCTTTCAAGACCGGTACCCGCACCGAGAGCCGCGATGGCGGGCCTTCCGCGGCTGATGAGAGCACGCCCGGCGGCACGGGCACTTTCAACCGTCACGGCGTCAATCTTCGCAACGATTTCCTGCAACGGTACCGGTCGGCCCCAGGCCATCATTTGCCGCGCCAGTTGACCGATGCGCGCCTCGGAGCTTTCCAGCGCCATCAACAATCCGGCCTTCATCTGGGCCTTTGTGCGCGCCACTTCCGCCTCGTCGAGGTCTTCGGTCGCAGCGGCGATTTGGTCGATCACAACCTGCATCAGTTCGGGTGCATCCGCCCCGTCGGTGCCGGCGTAAAGCGCAAAAAGGCCCGTATCTGTATACGGCATATGGAAAGCGTGAATTGCGTAGCACAGGCCGCGTTTCTCACGAACCTCCTGAAACAGGCGCGAGGACATCCCGCCGCCGAGTACGCTTGTGTAAACCTGCAAGCTGTAAAGTGTCTCATCACGCTGCGGCACGCCCTCCAAAGCAACCGCGAGATGCGCCTGCTCGAGATCGCGTGATTCGACATGAGCGCCGCCGCCAAAGCGGGCGGGTTGGGGAATCGGGGCGGCCGGACCGTTGAAGCTTGCGAAGCGCCGCTCCACTTCCGCAACGACCTGCTTGTGCTCAACCGCACCCGCAGCCGCGACAATCATGTCGGGCGCGCGATAGTTGCGATCGAGATAGCCGCGCAGGCAGGCCGGATTGAAAGAGCGGACGGTGTCAGGCGTGCCCAAGATCGTGCGGCCAACCGGCTGGCCAGGGAATGCTTTACCCTGGAGGCGCTCAAAAACCAGATCGTCCGGTGTATCCTCCGTCGCGCCGATTTCCTGGACGATCACGTTCTGCTCACGACGCAACTCTTCGGCGTTGAATGTCGGATCGGTCAGAATGTCGGACAGCACATCGAGCGCGAGGCCGACATCGGCTTTCAATACGCGGGCGTAATAGGCCGTCGTTTCGACGCTGGTCGCCGCATTAAGATCACCGCCAACCGCTTCGATTTCCTCGGCAATCTGTCGTGCAGTGCGGCGCGAGGTGCCCTTGAAGGCCATATGCTCGAGGAGATGCGAAATGCCGTGTTCGTCATGCCGTTCGTCGCGGCTGCCGGAGCCGACCCAGACGCCGAGCGACGCCGTTTCCAGATGGGGCATCCGGTCGGTTACAACCGACAGGCCGGAGGGAAGACGAGTGACTTCGACGCTCATGCCGCTGCTCCTTCACGCGCCGCACGCGACGCATCGATGACAAAACGCTCAATGGCCGCTTGATCCGCCGGAAGAACGGTCATGCGTTCCCGGCGAGTATCGAGATCATTCAACCAGTCGGGCAACGCGGGCCTTAGTCCGCACGCGGCCTGAACCGCATCAGGGAATTTCGCGGGGTGCGCGGTCGAAAGCACGATCATCGGTATCGACGGATCGCGGACTTCTTTCTCGGCGACCGCAAGCGCCACCGCCGTATGCGGATCGGCGCAATAACCCGCCTCGCGCTTCAGGGTGCGGATAGTCGCCGCCATCTCGTCTTCATCGGCGCGCTCGGCGGTGAACAATTCGCGCATTTTTGACAGCGCCGGCGCTGCAATAGAAAAGCGCCGCGACTGCGTAAGCGAACCCATCAAAGCTCGGATGGCCTTGGCATCGCGTCCGTAAACGTCGAACAGCAATCGCTCGAAATTCGACGATACCTGAATGTCCATCGATGGCGAACTGGTCGCTACAACGTCCCGAACCTCGTACGTGCCGGTTGCAAACGCGCGGGCGAGAATATCGTTCACGTTGGTAGCCACAGTGAGGCGGTCGATCGGCAGGCCCATGCAAGCGGCCCCGTAGCCTGCAAAAACGTCGCCGAAATTGCCGGTCGGAACGGTGAACCCCACCTTGCGCCGCGGCGCTCCCAGCGCAGCCGCAGCCGTAAAATAGTAGACGATCTGCGCAACGATCCTCGCCCAGTTGATTGAATTGACGCCGGACAAACGTACGCGTTCGCGAAAAGCATGATGATTGAACATCGCTTTCACGAACGCCTGACAGTCGTCGAATGTGCCCTCGATGGCGACGGCATGAACGTTCGGGTCTTCGACCGTGGTCATCATCCGCCGCTGCACGTCGGAGATGCGGCCACGCGGGAAAAGCGCGATCACATCGACCTGCGAACGGCCGCGGAACGCTTCGATTGCCGCCCCACCGGTGTCGCCGGAGGTCGCGACGACCACGGTCGTGCGCTCCCCGCGTTGATGCAGCGCGTGGTCCATCAGCCGGGCGACGAGTTGCATCGCCAGATCCTTGAACGCCAGCGTGGGGCCGTGAAACAGCTCGAGCACGAAGAGGTTCGGGCCGAGTTGCACGAGCGGCGCGACGGCCGGGTGCCGGAACGTGCCGTAGGCCTCTCGCGCCATACGCGCCAGATCGGCGTCGGCCAGCCCACCCGCGACGAACGGACGGATGACCTCGCACGCAACCTCTGCGTAGGGCCGTCCGGCGAGTCCTTCGATCGCGTTCGGACTCATGGTTGGCCACGCTTCGGGCACGTAGAGGCCGCCGTCCCGGGCAAGCCCGGTCAGCATCGCCTCGACAAAGCCAAGCGCCGGAGCCTCACCCCGCGTTGAGATGTAACGCATTGAAATAACGTGTGTTTCCGTCTTGCAGGCCGCGACCGAACCGCGAGACTAGCCCCGGCTAACAGGTTTCACAACACGCTCAGACGCGCTGCCGTCGGCCGACCAGCCACGCGGCGTAGACGCCAATCAGGCCTGCCGCGGTGAGGAACCAGGTGATGGCGTACTGGAGGTGATTGTCCGGCAGGGAGACCGTCAGCTTGCCCGCGCGCGGCCAGCCACCCGCAGGCTGCGGGCTTTCCTGCTCGACATAAAAAGGTGAAACGGAGCCCCATTGCTTTGCCGCAGCGATCCGCCGCGGATCGCGAACGTACCAGACATTATGCGGCGGATCGTCCTTTGGCGTGAACAGGCCCCGGCCCTCCGGCCACCGCAGCGCGCCGGCAACGGTCACCATTTCCGGTGCCTTTCCGCGACTCGCCAGTTCTTTGTGGTCGAATGGGACAAAGCCTCGATTAACGACGACAATGCTGCCGTCTGCGAGGCGCGCCGGCGTGAACACCCAGTAACCCGCACCGGAAATATCGGAACGGAAAGCAGAGCCCGCGGTATAGACCAGAGCCTGTTGAGCGATGAGATACTCGGCGGAAAACGTCACCCGCCGATATTCGTCCGCCGCCTGATTGAGTTGCTGCCAGACCGCTGACGAAGGCAGCTGTTCGGGAGGGGCAGACAAGCGCGCCGTAACGGTCGCGATCAGATTTTCCTTCCAAACCTTGCGGTCGAGCTGCCACTTTCCCAGCCCGACTAGAATAATCACGCCAATGAAAACGAAAATCGTCGGCACCACGATGCCGCGCCGCCGCTTCGTCGGATTGCTCATTCGTCGCCCCGGTACTCGAGGCGCCCCTCGGCCGCTTTGTGATGAAATTGCAGCGCGATCAAGAGGCCTTTCATGGCCCGCAGCGGCAACAGCGTCAGGATTACGATCAACGGTACCCAGAGTACCACATGCACCCAAAGCGGCGGCTGATACAGCACTTCGGTAATCAATGCCGCAAACACGACGATAAAGCCCGCGAGCAAAATGACAAAAATGGCCGGCCCGTCGCCGGAATCCGCGAAGCCGTAATCGAGCCCGCAGACCTCGCACCCCGGACGCAACGTGAGAAGGCCATGAAATAACCGGCCCATGCCGCAACGAGGGCAACGGCAGCGAAGTCCTTTGCCGATTGGCAGCCGGTTATCGGCCATCTCTCCACTCAACAAAGCAAAAGGGCGGCACGCGCGCCGCCCTTCGCTAACAAATCAGCTCCCGCGAGGCAGCGGTCATTCGGGAGCTGGCACGCCTGCGCCCCAAACATAGATGCAGAAGAACAGGAACAGCCACACCACGTCAACGAAATGCCAATACCACGCCGCAAACTCGAAGCCGAGATGCTGCGTCGGCGAGAAGTGTCCCTTCATCGCCCGGATCAGGCAGACGATCAGAAACGTGGAACCGATGATCACGTGCGCGCCGTGAAATCCGGTCGCCATGAAGAAGGTCGCACCATAGATATTGCCGGAATAATTAAAGGCGGCGTGCGCGTATTCCCATGCCTGACAGCAGGTAAAGCTGATGCCGAGCAGGATTGTCAGCAGCAGGCCCCACTTCAAACCCTGCCGATCGTTTTCCAGCAGCGCATGATGCGCCCATGTCACGGTGGTGCCTGACGTAAGCAGGATCAGCGTATTGAGCAGCGGCAGGTGCCAGGGATCGAATGTCTGAATCCCTTTGGGCGGCCACACGCCATGCGTAAACGCAACCCGTCCGATGTCTGAGTGAAGGTCCGGAAACAGCGCGGTGTTGAAATAAGCCCAAAACCACGCGACGAAAAACATCACCTCCGATGCGATGAAAAGAATCATTCCATAGCGGTGGGAAATCTGCACGACGCGGGTGTGGAACCCTTCAAATTGCGCTTCTTTGATAACGTCGCGCCACCATCCGATCATCGTGTAGAGGACGCCGATCGTCCCGATTCCAAACACCAGCGGCGCATATTGCGTCAAATGGTGCATCCAAAGGATCAAGCCGACAGCCAACACGAAGGCCGAAACCGACCCGACGATCGGCCACGGACTCGGATTCACGAGATGGTAATCGTGATGATTTGCGTGCGCGTCGGCCATCGTCTTCGTCTCCGTTCAATTCCCGTTTCGAGGCGGCCGTTGCCGCCGTTATGTGTTTAGAGCTTGCTGTTGCCCGGTTTTGTTTCCGCCTCCGCAACCGGCGGCGAATCCGGCAGCGGGTAGAAAGTATATGACAAGGTGATCGTATTGAGGGGGTCCTGATCGCGATCCTTGACGATCGACGGATCGACATAAAAGACCACCGTCATCTCGCGCGTCTCGCCCGGTTTCATTGTTTGCTTCGTAAAACAAAAGCAATTGATCTTGTCGAAGTAGGCGCCAACCGTGGGCGGAGAAACGTTGTAGGACGCCTGTGCCGTGATCGTGCGCGCGGCTTCGTTGATGACCTTGTAATGGACGGTCGTCACTTCGCCGATATGGATCTTGATCGTGTTTTGCTCCGGCTTAAAGATCCACGGCAGTCCCGGAGTGACATTGGAATCGAAACGGACAGTTACCGTGCGCGCCAGCTCATGGCTTGGCGCCTTCTTTGACACGAGCGGGGTTCCGGCAAAACCTGTCGTGCGGCAGAACCAGTTATAGAACGGCACCGCCGCATAGGCGGCGCCCACCATGGACGCCACGAACGCGCCGCAGCAAGCCGCGACGATAACATCGCGGCGGACCGATTTATGATGATCAGCGCTATCGTTCATAGCGTCACAGCGGCCGGACCAAGATGATCGGGCCCTTCACCAGCGTCACGATGTAAAACAGGATCACGAGCGCACCCAGTGCCAGCGCGATTGCGATCGAGCGGGAACGGCGGGCGCGCTTCTGCGCTTCAGTAAGCACGATTCCCTCGTCCTGCCGTTTCTCGTCCATTGTGCTTTCCTGTGCGACGGTCACGCGGCAAATCGGCCGATCAGGCCGCCCCACCCACGTTCGATCAGCAGCACCGCAAACAAGAGAAATAGGTAGAGGATCGAGAAAGCGAAGAGATGACGGCTCGCCCGATCGGCAGGGCGCCGTTCCGCATGCACCTGCCAAGCCAGGACCAGCATGACAGCGCCCGTAAGCACTGCCGTGGCGCCGTAGACCAGGCCGGCATAGCCAAGGGCCCAAGGTGCCACACCGAGCGGCGCGAGAATAAGTGTGTAGAGCAGGATTTGCCGTCGCGTCTCGACATCCCCGGCAACCACCGGCAGCATCGGAACGCCGGCGCGCGCATAGTCGTCGGCTCGATACAGCGAGAGCGCCCAGAAGTGCGGCGGCGTCCAAAAGAAAATGATGAGGAACAGCACGATCGGTTCGAACGAAAGCGAACCGGTTGCTGCCGCCCAGCCGATCATCGGCGGAAAGGCGCCGGCGGCGCCGCCGATGACGATATTCTGCGGCGTCGAGCGCTTCAGCCGCATCGTATAGATCACGACGTAAAAGAAGATCGTGAAGGCGAGCAGCAGCGCCGCCAGAACATTGGCGACCAATCCAAGCACGACGACCGCGAAGCCGGCGAGCATGACGCCAAAGGCCAGCGCCTCGCCTGGCCGCACGCGCCCGGTGGGGATGGGACGGCGCGCGGTCCGTACCATGCGCGCGTCGATATCGGCATCGTACCACATGTTGAGAGCGCCCGCGGCACCGGCGCCGACCGCGATGCAGAGCAATGCGGCAAAACCGATTACGGGATGCACGTGTGCCGGCGCAACAGCAAGACCCGCAAGCGCCGTGAATACTACCAGCGACATCACGCGCGGCTTCATCAGCGCAATGAAGTCGCTAACCTCTGCGACGCTTGGCTCCGCATGAATTGAGGCGGCAACGGCCGGTACGGGCCGCACGGCGTTTGTGCCTGCGCTGACGAGCGACATGATCGTTAAGCCGGACAGCTCCTACTTGATGCGTGGCAGCGTTTCGAACTGGTGGAACGGCGGCGGCGAGGACAACGTCCACTCCAGCGTCGTGGCACCCGCACCCCATGGGTTATTGCCCGCCACACGCTTGCGAATGAACGCCTCGGCCAACCCGATGAAGAACACCACCAGCCCCGCGGCGGCGATATACGAGCCGTACGACGAAATCTCGTTCCAGCCATGAAAGGCGTCGGGATAGTCAACGGTACGCCGCGGCATACCGGCGAGCCCGAGGAAATGCTGCGGGAAGAAGACGATGTTCACGCCGATGAACATCAGCCAGAAATGAATCTTGGCGATCGTCTCATTGTACATGTACCCGCTCATCTTCGGAAACCAGTAGTACCAGCCTCCGAAAATCGCGAACACAGCCGCGATGCCCATCACGTAGTGGAAGTGGGCGATCACGTAGTAGGTGTCGTGCAGCACACGATCGACGCCCGCGTTGGCGAGCACAACGCCGGTCACACCGCCAACCGTAAACAGGAAGATGAACCCAATGGCGAACATCATCGGGGCGCGGAATTCGATTGAGCCGCCCCACATCGTCGCAATCCAGGAGAAGATCTTCACGCCCGTAGGCACGGCGATCACCATGGTCGCCGCGACGAAGTAGGCTTGCGCACCGGTCGAAAGACCGACCGTGTACATGTGGTGCGCCCACACCACGAAGCCGATGCCGCCGATGGCGACCATCGCATAGGCCATGCCGAGATAGCCGAACACCGGCTTCTTTGAGAACGTCGCCACGATCTGGCTAACCATGCCGAAGCCCGGCAGGATGAGGATGTAAACCTCGGGATGGCCAAAGAACCAGAACAGGTGCTGGAACAGCAGCGGGTCGCCGCCGCCCTGCGGATTAAAAAATGTCGTGCCGAAGTTGCGGTCGGTCAGCAGCATCGTGATCGCACCCGCCAGCACCGGCAGCGCCAGCAGCAGCAGAAACACCGTCACCAGAATGGACCACACGAACAGCGGCATCTTGTGCATGGTCATGCCGGGCGCGCGCATGTTGAAGATCGTGGTGATGAAGTTGATCGCGCCGAGAATCGACGACGCACCGGCCAGGTGGATCGACAGAATGACGAAGTCCACCGCCGGACCCGGATGTCCGCTGGTGGATAGCGGCGCGTAGATCGTCCACCCCGTTCCGGGGCCGAGCGAACCCGGCTCGCCTTCGACGAACATCGACGTGAGCAGCAGCGCGTATGAAGCGGGCAGCAGCCAGAATGAAATGTTGTTCATGCGCGGGAAAGCCATGTCCGGCGCGCCGATCATCAGCGGAACGAGCCAATTGCCGAAACCGCCGATCATCGCCGGCATCACCATGAAGAAGATCATGGTCAGGCCGTGCACCGTGGCAAACACGTTGTATTCGTGCGGTCCGGGAAATATCTGAATGCCGGGATTCTGCAGCTCCATGCGGATTGCAATCGACATCGAAGCGCCGATGACGCCGGCCACGATCGCGAACACAAGATACATGGTGCCGATATCTTTGTGGTTCGTGGAATAAACGAAGCGACGCCATCCGGTCGGATGACCGTGTGCCTCGTGATCGTCGTGCCCGTGTGCTACCGCCGTGCTGGCCATTGGAGTACCCTTCGACTTCTCTTTGTCGCCCGTCTAAGTCAGTTCTTTGCCGGTCCATTCGTCGCAAGCGCCACCGCATGCGGATCGGGCCTGGCCTCGTCATCCTGCGCGTACTTCTTCTTCGCATCGGCAAGCCAGGCTGAATATTCCTTTTCGCTCACCACATGGACTGCAATCGGCATAAACGCGTGGTCGCGTCCGCAGAGCTGCGAGCATTGCCCGTAATACATGCCCTCGCGCTCGGCCTTGAACCATGTCTCGTTGATACGGCCCGGAATGGCGTCGATCTTGATGCCGAACGAGGGAACCGAGAACGAGTGAATGACGTCGGCGCCGGTGACGAGTACGTGCACCACTTTATTGACCGGCACGACCATTTCGTTGTCGACCGCCAGCAAGCGCGGTTGGCCGGCTTTGCGATCCTTGTCCTGAAGCATCAGCGAATCGAATTCGAATTTCGAATCGGGGTAGCTGTAGCTCCAGAACCATTGCTTGCCTGTCACCTTTACCGTCAGATCGGCCTTCGGCACTTTCAATTCGTAAAATAGAAGCCGGAACGACGGTACGGCGATTGCCACCAGAATCAGGACCGGGACGATCGTCCACATAACCTCGATGGCAGTATTGTGGGTGGTACGCGAAGGCACCGGATTGGCGCGTGCGTTGAAGCGCACCATCACGATGAGGAGCAGGACGAGCACGAACAGAGCGATCGCCGCCGTAATCCATAGCAGGAAGTCATTGAACCAAACGATATCGTCCATCACCGGCGTGCCGGATTGCTGCAACCCGACCTCCCACTCGGTGGGGTGGCCGAGACCGGCCTGCGCCAATCCGCCGCTTGCAAGAACTGCCGCGCCTGCGGCCATAAAGGCGATCAACCGCTTGAGCATTTTCGAATGCGCTCCTCGACGAAATCCTGCCGCGCTGGGTCTCTCTGCCGCACACGCGATGTTCGGCTCAACCCACCATGCACGGCGCTTTTGCCACGGGCGTGGCATTCTGTCGGACGCGCGGCGGGACAAGGGGAAATCCCGGCCTCTCAAACCATAATTCGCGTCCTGCCGCAATGCGCCTTCTTGCGCATCAGGTGCGGCAAACCGGTTACCCCCCAGTCCTCGTAAGACGCGTTGGAAATCAATGGTTCCAGGCCCATCACCACGTTGCCACAATGGGCCTGTTGTTGAGCTTGCTTGACATGACGTTTTCGAGCATGACCCAACCTGAACGGATAAGCTGCTTTGCGGGCACGCGATTCGGCCGCGCGAGCATGGATCGTCCGCACGGGCTTATCCGCAGATCTGGGCCATGAGCATTTTCCGCCGGAGAAAAGACGTTCCTGGGATACGCCGCCGCGCGGCAAAAGCTGCATTCGTGTCAGGGTTAGCCGTTAGTCTGGTGGCGCTTGCCGGCGGCAATGCTCTCGCCCAAGGTGCCGTCAAATCGGTGCATCAGGATTGGCAAATCCGCTGCGATACCCCGCCAGGCGCCCACAGCGAACAATGCGCTCTGATCCAGAGCGTCACCTCGGCCGACCGGGCCAACGTGGGATTGACCGTCATTGTCCTCAAAACCGCCGATCAAAAGAGCCGTCTGATGCGGGTCGTTGCCCCGCTCGGCGTGCTGTTGCCCTCGGGCCTGGGTCTCAAGATCGACAATGCCGATGTCGGGCGCGCCGGGTTTGTGCGCTGCCTGCCCAACGGCTGCATCGCCGAAGTCGTGATGGACGACGAACTGATCAAAAAACTACGCAACGGCAAGACCGCAACCTTCATCATCTTCCAGACACCGGAAGAAGGCATCGGCTTCCCGATGAGCCTGAAAGGCTTCGGCGAAGGCTACGATCAGCTTCCCTGACTCCTATTCCAATCTGAAGGTCGTTTTCAGAAACTGTTTCACCGCCGCGTGCGCGGCACGGGTCGCCTCTGCGTCGTAGTTGATGTGCGGATTGCTCGCAACGCAGGCATCCTTGTAAGTGAATGGTTGCCCGGTCGAGGTGTTGATAAGCACGCCCTTGGGCTCTTCCCTGATGACGCAATTTCGTACCGATTGCGCGCCCTTTATCGCGAACGGTGTTGGGCTGCTGAGCGGATTATCGAATGCATGCCATGCATTCGGGTATTCCGTCAGCACCACATCGTGGCCCGCCGCGCGCAGGCGCTCGGCAAATTTCTTGCACGGGGCAACCGGGTTGTAGTCGTCGGGTGTGCCCTGGAAGATGCGAATCGGCTTGTCGGCAACGTCGGTGTCCGAAATGTAGGTCGTCATGCAATCCGGATAAAACGGAATATAAGCGGCAAATTCGGCACCGGATTTATTCCACATTTGGTGGAAACGCTTTTCGCTGGCGTACAGCGTTGCTTGTCCGCCACGTGAAAATCCCATCAAAGCGATGCGCGACGCGTCAACGCGCGGATGCTTCGCCAATATGTCCAGGGAACGATAGATATCGAGAATGAAATTAAGCCTGCCGAGGAGCGCCTGATTGCGGCTGACCGACGTCAGGCCACGGCCGGTGAACCCGTCGAGAGCGAAGGTCGAAATGCCCATCGCGTTGAGGTCGCGCGACCAGCTTTCGATATTCGGGCCCATGCCGCCGGACCCGTGCATCAAGACGACGACCGGCAATTTACCCGAGCCCTGCGCGATACGAAGTTCGCCGGTGATCGTTACGGATTTTCCATTTGCGTCGCCGGTGAGGAATTGCCGATCTGAAATCGTCAGGGATTGTATGGAATGCAGTTCGACCCGCGCCGCGATCTCCCTGGATGCGGCGTCCTGCGCGTGAGCGGCGCCGATCATGGCCAGCAGCGCAGCGGCGGCAAAATACAGCTGACGCATTTGTCCCCCCGAAAGTCCTGCCGGCCGACCAATGCCGGCCACAATCCAATCGTAGCCGATTGGACAAGCGCGCTCTATTGCCCCCTCGCGGACGGGCGAACCATTCCCTATGTTGATGGCGAAACGCGGAATCCCGTTATGACATCTCCGACTGCCTCTCTACTCGACCGGGCCGGACTCGACCGCACCGGCGTGTCGAAGCTCATCTCACGCGGACTGGAAGGCGCCGACGATGGCGAACTGTTCCTCGAGTACAAGCAATCCGAAATGCTGCTGTTCGATAACGGACGTCTGAAGCAGGCGACCTACGACACCGCCCAGGGTTTTGGTCTGCGGGCAGTTAAAGACGAGGCGGTCGGCTATGCGCACGCCTCCGATGTTTCGGAGGCCGCCATCGCGCGCGCGGCGGAGGCGGTGCGCGCCGTCAAAGGCGGCCACTCCGGCACTTACGCCGAGGCCCCGGTACGCACGAACCGGAAGCTTTACGGCGACGACAATCCGCTGGGCACGCCCGCTTTCGAGGCCAAGGTCAATCTACTGGAGACGATCGACGCCTATGCGCGCGCCAAGGATCCTCGCGTGCGGCAGGTTTCCGCCAGCATCGGCGCCACATGGCAGGTGGTCGAGATCGTGCGTGCGGACGGAGAGAGCTACCGCGATATCCGTCCGCTCGTTCGCGTCAACATCTCCGTGGTCGTGGGCGATGGCACCCGGCAGGAATCGGGCAGCTTCGGCTTCGGAGGCCGCGAAGGATTTGACCGTTTCATCGAGACGAGCGCGTGGCAAGGCGCGGCGGACGAAGCCGTGCGGCAGGCGCTGGTCAACCTCGAAGCAATCCCTGCCCCGGCGGGCGAAATGGACGTCGTGCTCGGTTCGGGCTGGCCTGGCGTGATGCTGCACGAAGCGGTCGGCCACGGGCTTGAAGGCGATTTCAACCGCAAGAAAACGTCCGCCTTTGCCGGCCTGATGGGTCAGCAGGTCGCCGCCAAAGGCGTGACAGTCGTTGACGACGGCACTATGCAGCAGCGCCGCGGCTCGCTTTCGATCGACGACGAAGGCACGCCAACGAATAAAACCACGCTCATTGAGGACGGAATTCTCGTCGGCTACATGCAAGACCGGCAGAATGCGCGATTGATGAAGATGAAGCCGACCGGCAACGGGCGGCGCGAAAGTCACGCCCACATGCCGATGCCGCGCATGACCAATACGTACATGCTCGCGGGGCAGCACGACCCGCAGGAGATTATTGCGTCGGTGAAGAACGGTCTTTACGCGGTGAGCTTCGGCGGCGGTCAGGTGGACATCACGTCCGGCAAGTATGTCTTCCAGTGCACGGAGGCCTACAAGATCGAGAACGGCAAGGTTAGCGCCCCGGTCAAAGGCGCGATGCTGGTCGGCAACGGCCCGACCGACCTGCACCGCATCACCATGATCGGCAACGACTTCGCGCTCGATCCCGGCATCGGCACCTGCGGCAAGAACGGCCAGGGCGTGCCGGTCGGTGTCGGTCAACCGAGTCTGCGCATGGACCGCATCACGGTCGGGGGAACAGCATGAAAGCTCCGGACGACAAGGCAGTGCCTTCGGCCAAACCCCGCGCCCAAAGTTGGGTCAAATCGATCGCGGATATTGCGGTAATCGTGCTGGTGGTGGTCGTGGCGAAAACGGCCATCGCCGAACCCTACTACGTCCCATCCGGCTCGATGGAGCCGACGCTGATGATCGGGGACGAATTGCTGGCGACCAAATTTCCTTACGGCTATGGCTCGGCGTCCCTGCCAAATTTTATCGTGCTGCCCAACACGCCGCATGTTCTGGGTTCGCTGCCGAAGCGCGGAGACGTGGTTGTATTCCGCTGGCCCGGCGATCGTTCGCAGATCTGGGTTAAGCGCGTCATCGGCCTGCCGGGCGATCGGATTTCGCTGACCGACGGCCGCGTCTCGATCAACGGCACGCCCGTCGGCATCCGTCCCGATGGAACGGGCCAAGCCGAGAGTGAAAACGGCTCACTGATGCCGGCGGCGCGCTTTATCGAAACGCTGCCCGGCGGACGTCAGCATACGATCTTCAAGCTTTCAGGCATCGATCCGCTCGATAACGTGCCCGAGGCTGTTGTGCCGCCCGGTCACATCTTCGTCATGGGCGACAATCGCGACAATTCAGCCGACAGCCG
>DASUKT010000407.1:0-6648 GCA_036278575.1 Pseudolabrys sp.
CCGATCAAGATTGCCCCCGGCAGTAACGCCGATCGGCTTGCGCGGGCAGATGCTCTCTATGATTTCATCATCGAGATCGACCACAACACGCGGCCGCGCATCGCCGGCCGCGGCAGCGCCGTGTTCATCCACATCGCACGCTATGGTTTTGCGCCGACCGCCGGCTGCGTGGCGCTCACGCCCAATGCGTTGCGGCGCCTGCTCGAGCGCGTCGGTCCGCGCACCAAGATTGTTATTGGATAAGATGCACGCGCTTAATGTCGTTCGCCGAAAATCGCGCTGCCGACACGCACATGCGTCGCGCCCAGCTCAATTGCGGTGACAAAATCCGCGCTCATGCCCATCGACAATAATTTCAGTCCATTCCGTTTTGCAATCTTAGCCGTAAGCGCAAAGTGCGGCCCCGGCGCTTCCTGCAACGGCGGAATGCACATCAGGCCGGAAATGGTCAGCCCGTAAGCCTCGCGGCAGCGCTTCA
Organism: Pseudolabrys sp.; assembly: GCA_036278575.1. Lineage (GTDB taxonomy): Bacteria > Pseudomonadota > Alphaproteobacteria > Rhizobiales > Xanthobacteraceae > Pseudolabrys. The sequence continues at coordinate 479 of DASUKT010000407.1, forward strand.
AAAAATTGTCCGCATCCTGCGGCGGCACGCCCGCTTTCTGTGCTTCGCCGCCGGTATTGATCTCGACAAACAACAGCGGCGAGCGTTGTTGCTTTGCGATCTCCTTTGCCAGCGCCTCGCACAGGCTCGGTCTGTCCACCGAGTGGATAGCATCGAACAACCCCACGGCATCCTTGGCTTTGTTCGACTGCAGGGGACCGATCAGATGGAGCTGGATATCAGCGTGCTTTGCCATTAGCGGCGGCCATTTGGTTTTGGCCTCCTGCACGCGATTTTCACCGAACACGCGCGCGCCCGCCGCAATCGCTGGCTCGATCCGCTCGGCAGGAAATGTCTTTGAGACGGCGACCAATGTCACCGAATCTGGATCACGTGAAGCATCGCGGCAGGCGCGCGCAATCGCAGCGCGCACGCCATCAAAACCGATTTCCGGCCCAGCTCCTGAGTTCATCGGCACAACAGCTCATCGGCGTTAAGAACATAAATGCCTACCGAAGCGAGGCGGCCGGGACAAGTCCGAGCCACGACGGGCCGCTCCGGGCGGTTGCGGCGAGCGATTGCTTCAGATGAACGGACGTGAATTGGACGCTGCCGCATCGGCGCCGGCCAATTCGGTCAAAGCGGCGCGATCGGCCAGCTTGAAAATACGGTCTTTCCAATAGAAGGCACGGCTCGAAGCCAGCCGCCGCAACGTCTTGTTCGTGTGCACCAGCGACATGCCGAGCGTGTCGGCGAGATGCTGCTGCGTGAACGGAAATTCGACGGTATGGTCCGACGCCAGCCCCGCTTCATCCGCGCGCACATAAAGATGCAATAACAAAAACGCGATGCGCTCGAGCGCGCTGCGCCGGCCCAGGCTGAGCAGGTTTTCGTCGATGATCTGCTCCTCGCGCGAGGCGAGCCATGTCAGGTCGAACGCAAGCGATGGAAAGTGCGTGTAAAGCTCCCATAACTTTGAGCGCGGAAAGACGCACAGCACGACGTTGGTCAACGCTTCGACGGAATGCTCCATCTCCCGCATGACCGCGCCCTGCAAGCCGACCAAATCCGCGGGCAAGGCATAGTTGAGGATTTGCCGCCGGCCATCGTCGAGCATTTTGTAGCGGAATGCCCAGCCGCTGAGCACCGTATAAAGATATTCGCTGCTTGTTCCCTGCTGGAGGAAGCTGCTGCCTGCGCCAACCCGCAGCTCGTCAACCTTGAATTGCCGCACGAATGCAAGCTCTTCCGGCGAGAACTCACGCAGGCATCGCCGGCTGCGCAGCGGACACTGCTCGCAATAGGTATATTGACCGTTTTGCCGGCCGGCGGCGCCCATAATCATGTCGATGAACCGGCCCGTGTGTCTTTTTTAAATGACGCAAAAGTTAATTCGCGAGACAAGAAAAAGTTCCGCGACGCTGCGCGGTCTCTCGCAACGATGGACTTCCATGCAACGAGATGATGCTTTCGCACCGTTCACCGGCAAACATTTTCTCGTGCTCGACGATGAATTCCTCATCGGGTCCGACATGCAGCAAATTCTGGAGAACGCCGGCGCGCGCTCCGTCGCCTATGCGAACACGGTCGACGATGCGCACGCCATATTGCAAAAAGGCGGGCCGTTGGACCTGGCGGTGCTCGATCTTTTTCTGGGCCGCGAGCGCCAAAACAGCCTCGGCATCGCCGAGATTTTGACGAAACGTAAAATTCCGATCGTCTTCATCACCGGCGCCACAGGCGATGATGCGCACAGAGAGCGCTTTCCCAACGTGCCTGTTCTCGTAAAGCCGTATCACGAGTCCGAGTTCATCGCGGTTGTGCGCGGCGCGCTGCGCCGGCGATCATCGGATTGAATTCGTCAAGCCGCAGTCTGCCACTGCGCCTGAGCGTCCTTGGCGGATTTCTTCAGATGAATCTTGGTGTCGATTTTTTCGACCCAGTCTGCCGCGACGAAATGATGTTGTCCGCCTGACACGGGATCGCTTTTCGTCAATTTGATTCGGTTGCCGCCCTCAACAGAATCGACCGTGCCCACGTGGCCGCCATCCGAGCCCACCACTTCCATGTGTTCCTTGATCGCCTGAATGTCGGCCATCTCGCACCTCCTTTGGTTACGCCTGAGTAACCAACAGGCGTGCGGCCTGGTTCCTTTCTCGATCGCAGGCCGCTGACGCGCTTTCTGACGGCTGCTTCGTCGCCGGATGCCGCGCGCCATTTCCGAAACGTTCATCACGCCCGCAACACGATGCTTAACAAATCCGTATTTTAAAACTTTAGCGACCGGCCGAAAGGCATTTTAAGCCGGTAATGCTAGTGAACTCCCCAACTGGGGACGTGTTTGATTATGAGTTCAATGGCGCAATCGGCAAATCCTGCTCCGGCGCGAGCGCGGCGTACGCTCAGCATTCGGACGCGCTTGATGATCCTCGCGGTCATCGCCATCGTTCCGATCGTTCTCGAGCGAATTCACAACGAACAGTTCGACCGCATCGAGCGCATCAATTCCGCCTACAAGCAGGCGCATTCCATCGCGCTGCAGGCTGCGGCACGCCAGAACGAAGTGATCGTATCGACGCGCACCCTGCTCCAGGTTCTCGCCGACACGCGCGCCGCGTTCTCGATTGTCGACCAGCCTTGCAATCTGGTGCTGAAGAACATCGCCGAGACCGCGCCCTGGATTCGCGCGCTGTCGGTCGCCAATATGGACGGCAAGATCATCTGCTCGAGCCGGCCGACCGCCCTGGATCTCGATATCAGCCAGCGGCCTCACTTCATCAAAGCGATTCAGACCGGCAAATTTTTCATCGGCGACTATTTCATGGGGACGCGCGATAAGAGGCCGCTCCTCATCGCCTCGATACCGCAACGCAATTCGAAGGGCGCAATTGAAGCCGTCGTCCTGGCCACGCTCGATCTGAACTGGATCGGCCAGGTTGCGACGCCGCTCGCGGCGCAGTCCGGTTCGTTGATGCTGTTGATTGACGGCAGAGGCACGATTCTCGCGCATGAGCCGTATCCGGCCAATTGGGTCGGACAACGGATGCAGGATCATCCGCTGATCAAGGCCGTGTTATCGAAGCCGCAGGGCGTCGCCACGGAACGATCGCTTGACGGCGTGAGGCGTATCTTCGCGTTCGCCAATCTGCCGGGAACGAGCGCGCACGTTGCCATCGGATTCAACGAAAGAGAAATTCTGAGCCGCGCGGATTTTGCGATGTGGATCGCCTTTGCCGAGCTTGGCATCGTGACGGCCCTCGTGCTGCTGAGCATCTGGTTCGGCGCCGATCGTCTGCTCGTGCGCCCGATCCGTGCGCTGGTGGAAGCCGCCGGGCATATCGGACGCGGCGACGACAAGACGCGCGCCGCCGAATTGCCCTGGGCCGCCGAATTCGTACCCCTCGCCGTCGCGCTCGACGAGATGGCCGAAAAGCTCGACGCACGCGAACAGGAATTGCGCGACACGAACAATCAGCTGCGCGAGTTGGCGCAACTCGACCCGCTGACCAGCCTTGCGAACCGGCGTACGTTCAACGGCCAGTTGATGGCGGAATGGAAGATGGCGGCAAAGCTGAATCGGCCGATCGCCGTGCTGATGATCGACGTCGACTTCTTCAAGGCTTTCAACGACCGCTACGGCCACGTGCAAGGCGATTCCTGCCTGCGCAAGGTGGGCGACGTGCTGAAAAGCTGCACGACCGCGCGGCCGAGCGCCGTGTCCACGGGACGCCGCTCGTCCGACAAGATCGCCACCCTTGGCCGCGACGAGCATCTCGCCGCCCGCTATGGCGGCGAGGAGTTCGCCGTGCTGATGCCGGGCGCAAACCTCGAGGTCGCCACACGGCTTGCCGAAAAACTGCGCCGGGGCGTCGAGAACCTGTTGATGGCGCACGCCGGCGCGCCGTGGGGTTTTGTGTCGATCAGCGTCGGCGTCGCCTCGATCATTCCCGGCGAGAAAGACAATCCGCAGGAACTGACCGAAGCGGCCGATGCCTGCCTCTATGAAGGCAAGCAACGCGGCCGCAACACCGTGGTCGCCCGCACCGAAAAGCCGCTGCTGCTGGTGGCGAGCTAAGCGCGATCAAGACGATCCGAAGCCTTCGACTGAGCCCATCTTTGCTTCGCGGTTGACCCGCGCGCCTCTTCCATGTCACGTCCGGCCACCCTAAAAAGGGCCGGAAATATCCGCCGATTCGAGCATGCAGCTTGCGACGGTGTTCTGATGTATTTTGAAATCCTCGGGCCGATTTCGGACGTCGAAACATTTGCTACAAGGTCGAAAATTCGCGAGGTCGCAAGATTGCGAAAAACTTATGGACGTGGACGCTGGCGGAAAAGAAAAGGCATCGCACAAATTCGCTTGCAAATGGCTCTATCCGGTTGGCTGAATTACATTGGTATGAGGCTTCGGGAATTGGACGCAAAGAGTTCAAGATAAAAGAGCTGTTGTAAGGAACACCATGGCCAAGACGTCGCGCAGCAAGGACACGCAAAAAAGACCTGCACCGAAGCATCTTCTCGTGTGTGTCGACAATAACGGCTATCAAACCTCGCTTGAGAAGCGGAAAATTTACGTGGCGCTTCCCGATACGGCCGCCGAAAAGAACGGATTTGTTCGGATTATCGATGAGTCTGGCGACGACTACCTCTACCCGAGGTCGTTCTTCCGTTCGATCAGTTTGCCACAAGCGGTGAAGAAGGCGGTTTTGGCCGCGGCATAGGGCTGGCGGTTGACCCGCGCGCCTCTTCCATGTCACGTCCGGCCACCCTAAAAAGGGCCGGAAATGACGACCGATTCCACGAAAAACGAGCGCTACAACGCGCGCGAGGCCGAGCCGCGCTGGCAAAAGGCGTGGGACGAGCGCGGCATCTTCGCCACGAAAAACAACGACCCGCGCCCAAAATACTACGTGCTGGAGATGTTCCCCTATCCCTCGGGGCGCATCCATATGGGCCACGTGCGCAACTACACCATGGGTGACGTGGTCGCGCGCTACAAGCGCGCCATGGGCCACGCGGTGCTGCATCCGATGGGCTGGGACGCCTTCGGCATGCCGGCGGAAAACGCCGCGATGGACCGCAAGGTGCACCCGAAAGCGTGGACCTACGAGAACATCGCCACCATGAAAGGCCAACTCAAGTCGATGGGGCTTTCCCTCGACTGGGCGCGCGAGATCGCCACCTGCGACCCGGCCTACTACAAGCACCAGCAGAAGATGTTTCTCGACTTCCTCAAGGCGGGGCTGGTCGAGCGCAAGCAATCGAAGGTCAATTGGGATCCGGTCGATCAGACCGTGCTTGCCAACGAGCAGGTGATCGACGGCCGCGGCTGGCGAAGCGGCGCCCTCGTCGAGCAGCGCGAGCTGACGCAGTGGTTCTTCAAGATCAGCGACTATTCGGAAGATTTGCTCAACGCGCTCGACACGCTCGACCGCTGGCCGGAAAAAGTGCGGCTGATGCAGAAGAACTGGATCGGCCGTTCGGAAGGCTTGCTGATCCGTTTCATGCTCGATCCGGCAACCACGCCGAATAAGGAAAATGAGCTGGAAATTTTCACGACGCGGCCGGACACCTTGTTCGGCGCGAAGTTCATGGGACTGTCGCCCGATCATCCGCTCGCGGCCGCCGCGGCGGCAAAAAATCCGAAGCTCGCGGCTTTCATCGAAGAGTGCCGCCGCATGGGCACCGCGCAAGCCGAGATCGACACCGCCGAGAAAATGGGGTTCGACACCGGCATCCGCGCGATCCATCCGTTCGATCCGAACTGGAAGCTGCCGGTTTACGTCGCAAATTTCATTTTGATGGATTACGGCACTGGCGCCATTTTCGGCTGCCCGGCGCACGATCAGCGCGATCTCGATTTCGTCAACAAATATGGTCTCGGCAACACACCCGTCGTCTGTCCGGAAGGACAGGACCCCAAGACCTTCGTCATCACCAACCTCGCCTATGATGGCAACGGCCACATGATCAACTCCCGCTTTCTCGACGGGATGACAATCGCCGAAGCCAAAGAGGAAGTCGCGCGGCGATTGGAGAACACATTTGTTAGCGCCGACGTTTCGACGAGCGCGACCACATCGTCCCCTCCCCCCTTGAGGGGGAGGGACAGGGAGGGGGGTAGTGGTTGGGCTGAAAAACCAGCAACCACCCCCCTCCCCAACCCTCCCCCTCAAGGGGGGAGGGAGCGC
>DASUKT010000408.1:0-3738 GCA_036278575.1 Pseudolabrys sp.
GCGCTTTTTGAGAAGCTTGTGCTTGACGGCTTCCAGGCGGGTTTGTCGTGGATCACGATCTTGCGCAAGCGAGAGAATTTCCGCCGTGCCTTCAGCGAATTCGATCCGGAGAAAATCGCGCGTTATCCGAAGCGGAAGATCAAGTCGCTGATGAATGACGCGGGCATCGTACGCAACCGCGCCAAGATCGAAGGAGCTCAGCTGTCCGCGCGCGGCTGGCTCGATATCATGGAAAAGGGGCCGGGCTTTTCGAATCTGCTGTGGGACTACGTTGACGGCAGACCCAAGGTGAATCATTTCCGGTCGACCAAGGAAGTACCGGCAGAGACCGAACTGTCGCGCAAAATTTCCAAAGAACTTTCCGGCCGCGGCTTCAAATTTGTCGGCCCCACGATCGTTTATGCCTTCATGCAGGCTGTCGGCATGGTCAACGACCATCTGGTCAAATGCCACCGCCACGCCGAATGCGTGAAACTCGCCAGGCATCGATGAAGAAGACGCGTGCGCCGAAGCGGGCGGTGAAAGATGCGCCACGCGCCTGGCAGCGGATGCTGTCAGGCCGTCGGCTGGATCTGCTCGACCCCTCCCCGCTCGATGTCGAGATGGAGGATATCGCGCACGGACTGGCGCGCGTTGCGCGCTGGAACGGGCAGACTACGGGATTGCACATTTACTCGGTCGCGCAGCACGCCCTACTGGTCGAAGCGATTGCGCGCATCAAGGTCCCGCGGCTGGACACGCCTGCGCGATTGGCGGTGCTGCTGCACGATGCGCCCGAATACGTGATCGGGGACATGATTTCGCCCTTCAAGGCGGTAATCGGCGACAGCTACAAGTTCGTGGAAGCGCGGCTGCTCGCGGCAATCCATTTGCGTTTCGGCCTCCCCGCCAAGCTTCCCGAGGCACTGACGAATCTGATTAAGGCCGCCGATCAGGGCGCAGCCTTCCTCGAAGCCACGCGGCTTGCCGGCTTCGAAACGGCCGAGGCGCGCCGCTTTTTCGGCCGGCCGCCGCGCATTTCGCTAAGCCTCGAGCGCGATTATCTGACGCCTTGGTCGGCGAGTACCGCGGAAGCCCGCTTTCTGGAGCGTTTTGCAAAGCTCGCCCGACATTAACTTTGGGACTTCGCCTCGTCATTTCATTGATATCTCGCCATGCGCTTACTATTGAATGGTCATGATTCACGTTTGCTCGCTCGCGCGCCTGCATGAGACCATCGATCGCACCGGCGCCCGTCATGTCGTTACATGCCTGCGCCGTTCCGACGAGGCGCGGCTCGAAGGCCGGATCGCCCGCGAGAACCACCTGATCCTCAACATGGATGACATCGCGTTGCCGCTCGACGGCTACACTGCACCGGCGGACGAGCACGTCACCCGCCTGATCGAGTTCGCGACCGGCTGGGACCGCAGGGCGCCGATGGTGGTGCATTGTTTCGCCGGAATAAGCCGCTCATCCGCCAGCGCTTATGTTGCAGCTTGCGCGCTTAGTCCGGGACGCGACGAAATGGAGATTGCCTGGGATTTACGCCGTGCATCCCGCACCGCGATGCCGAACGTCCGCATCGTGTCCCTGGCCGATCGTTTGCTCAAACGCGATGGCCGCATGATCCGTGCGGTCGATGCAATCGGCCCCGGTCTTGCGGCGACCGAAGGCGAGCCGTTTCTGCTCAATCTCGATTGATCGTTGACGCGCGGCTATTCGCTGTCGGCTGTCAGCGACGGCCGTAACGCAACAGGCGCAGCCTCGCTATGCGGGGCTCCGTGCTCCGTCTGCCGCGCGGTGTGCTCGGTGTGATGATGCGCGCCGTGCGTGAGCGCAATGCGGCCATGGTGGCGCGTAAAGTCGCAGTAAGCGAAACCCAGTCCCGAAATTGCGCCGCGGAAGCTGTTGTTGTCGACACGCGTGAGATTAAAGCAGGGGTCGATCGGCAAGCCGCGCAAGGAGGCGCAAACGTAGGCGCCTTTGACGCGGAGCGTGTTAGCGGGAAGCATCGCATAGTGCGTTTTCCCGCTGCCCTGAAACTGGATGGAGCCCACCACCGATCCGTCGGAGTAAACGCGGCCGGTCCCGCGCGTCCCTTCAAAGCAGGTGTAGTCGAACAGCTTGCCGATGACGAAATGGCGCGCCTCTTCCGCGGTCATTTCGCCGGCCATGGCCGGGACTGAGGCCAATAAGCCGACCGATAGCATCACCCCGCGCAACATCGACGAACTCCCCATACGCAACGAACAGGCGGCTTCGGCCCCTTGCTACTTTAGCCGATAATGCCTGCCTTTCGTCGCCAAATCCTGAAGATGTTTACCCTATCTTGACCACGATGCGGCCGCGGACCCCGCCTGCGAGGATGCGCGATGCAGCCCCGAACACGTCCGCCAAGGCTATCTCGCTGGTAATGGCGGCAAGCTTTTGGCGGTCAAGGTCACGCTCCAGCCTTTTCCACGCTTCTCGGCGGCGCTCGATCGGGCACATAACGGAGTCGATGCCGTAAAGACACACTCCGCGCAAAATGAACGGCGCGACTGAGGCTGGCAGGTCCATGCCGCCTGCGAGGCCACACGCCGCAACGGCCCCGCCGTAGCGGGTCATGGAAAGCAGGTTGGCCAGGGTCGTGGAGCCGACCGCATCGATTCCGCCAGCCCAGCGCTCCTTTGCGATCGGTTTGGGACGGCCCGTCAGTTCGTCCCGCCCGACGATCTCGGTGGCCCCGAGCCCTTTGAGATAGTCGGCCTCTTGGAGGCGGCCAGTTACCGCGCTCACCGAGAAACCCAGTTTTGCGAGCAACGCGACCGCAACCGAGCCAACGCCGCCCGCCGCCCCGGTCACCACCACGGGACCACGATCGGGCGTGAGGCCATGCCGCTCCAGCGCCATGACGGCTAACATTGCCGTATAGCCGGCGGTGCCGATCGCCATCGCCTCACGCGCACTCATGCCGGCGGGCAGCGGCACCAGCCAGTCGCCCTTGACCCGAGCCTTCGCCGCATAGGCGCCGAGATGGGTTTCGCCGCAGCCCCAGCCGTTGAGCACGACCTTGTCGCCCGGCGTCCACGCCGGATCGCTGGAGGCTTCGACGGTGCCGGCGAAGTCGATGCCGGCGATCATCGGGAACCGCCGCACGACGGGTGCCGTTCCGGTGATGGCCAGCCCGTCCTTGTAATTCAGGGTCGAGTACTCGACGGCGACGGTGACATCGCCGTCCATCAGATTGGCTTCGTCGAAATCGGTCAGCGCCGCTTTGGTGCCGCCGTCAGCCTTCTCGATAACGATCGCCTTGAAACTCGCCACGCGCGCCTCGCTTCACAATGCCGCGCCCTTTGTGGCGCGCCGGTGAGGCACGCGCAAGCGTCAGGCCGCCGCGGCCGCCGGCCGCAACACCGGCTTTTCGACGATCGGCAAATTGATCACCGCCGAAACAACGCCGAAGAACACCGAGAGCCACCACACCGGATTGTACGAGCCGAAATAGTCGAACGCGAGACCGCCAAGCCACACGCCAAGGAAGCCGCCGACCTGATGGCTCAAGAATGCAAAGCCGAACAGCATTGCCAGCCACCGCGTCCCGAACATGACGGCAACCAACCCGGATGTCGGCGGCACCGTCGACAACCAGAGGAATCCGGTAACGGCGCCATAGATCAATGTCGTCACCGCACTTGCGGGGAGCAGAACAAACACCGCAATCGAAATTGCGCGCGAGAAGTAGATGATCGACAGGATGTAACGCTTCGGCATCCG
>DASUKT010000409.1:0-3629 GCA_036278575.1 Pseudolabrys sp.
ATCGCGTGCTCGACGCAATGCGCGACGTGATCGCGCAGGATTTCCTCTTCGGCGCGCCGTAGCGCAGCGCGCACCGCCGCGATCTGCGTGACGATGTCGATGCAGTAGCGGTCCTCCGCCACCATGCGCGAAAGCCCACGCACTTGCCCCTCAATGCGGCCGAGCCGCCTGATCGTCGCCGTCTTGCTGTTCTTGCGCATGACCTTTATATACCCCCTGGGGGTATAAGGCGCAAGGCATGAGCACGGGCGAGCAACATCACCAGCATCACGGCGTGGCGACCGAAGGCCCCGCCATCGATCCCGTGTGCGGCATGACGGTCGATCCGCGCACCGCCAAGCATCGCGCCGACCACCACGGTCACCCCTATTACTTCTGCTCCGCCGGCTGCCGCACAAAGTTCATTGCGGACCCGCGGAACTATCTCGGCGCGCGCGAGATGAGACCCGTGATCGAAGGCGCGATCTATACCTGCCCGATGCATCCGGAAATCCGGCAGCCAAGCCCGGGCTCCTGCCCAATTTGCGGCATGGCACTGGAGCCGGAAATGCCAGCCGCCGACGCCGCTCCCAATCCCGAACTCGCCGACATGACACGCCGGTTCTGGAGCGGTCTTGCGCTCGCGATACCGGTGATGGTGCTGGAGATGAGCGGCCATTTCGGCGCGCACTTGATCTCGCCGGTGTGGTCCAATTGGATTCAATTCGCGTTTACGACGCCGGTGGTGCTGTGGGCGGGATGGCCGTTCTTCATGCGTGGCTGGCAGTCGCTTGTTACGCGCAATCTCAACATGTTCACGCTAATCGCGATGGGTACCGGCGTCGCCTATGCCTTCAGTGCGGTCGCAACGATCGTGCCGGGTATTTTTCCCGACGCTTTCCGCGTGCATGGTGCTGTCGCAGTTTATTTTGAAGCCGCGAGCATGATTACCGTTCTTGTATTGCTCGGACAGGTGCTGGAATTGCGCGCGCGCGAGGCAACATCCGGCGCAATTCGCGCCCTGCTCGATCTTGCGCCGAAAACGGCCCGGCGCGTGAAAGCCGATGGCAGAGATGAGGATGTGCCGCTCGACACCATTCACATGGGCGACAAATTGCGCGTGCGGCCCGGTGAGAAGGTACCGGTCGATGGCGTTGTCCTGGAAGGACGCTCGTCGCTCGATGAATCGATGGTGACCGGCGAATCCATGCCCGTCACCAAACAGGAAGGCGAACGTGTCATCGGCGGAACGCTTAATGCGAGCGGCAGTTTCGTCATGCGCGCCGACAAGATCGGGCGCGAAACGTTGCTGGCGCAGATCGTCCAAATGGTCGCACACGCGCAGCGCAGCCGCGCGCCCATTCAACGCGTCGCCGATCAGGTCGCCGCCTGGTTCGTGCCGGCCGTGATCATCGCGGCGTTGCTCGCTTTCGCGGCGTGGGCTGTATTTGGGCCGGAGCCTCGCTTTGCGTACGGACTTGTCGCTGCCGTCAGCGTCCTGATTATCGCCTGCCCCTGTGCGCTCGGGCTTGCCACGCCCATGTCGATCATGGTCGGCATCGGCCGCGGCGCGCAACTCGGCGTGCTCATCAAGAACGCGGATGCGCTCGAACGCATGGAAAAGATCGACACGCTCGTCATCGACAAAACTGGCACCCTGACGGAAGGAAAGCCGAAGGTCGTCGCGATCACGCCGGTAAACGAGTTTGGAGAAGGCGACGTGTTGCGCCTCGCCGCGAGCATCGAGCGCGCGAGCGAGCATCCGCTCGCGGCCGCAATCGTCGCCGCGGCCAAGGAACGCGGCATCGAACTCGCTCCTGTGCGCGGGTTCGAGGCGTTGTCCGGCAAAGGCGTAATCGGCATGGTCGACCGCCAACGCGTCGCGCTTGGCAATGCCGATTTTCTTTCCGAGCTCAACATCGATACCGCCCTCCTCGCCGCCAAAGCGGAAGAGCTGCGCCGCGACAGCGCGACGGCGATCTTCGCCGCCATCGATGGAAAAGTTGCCGGCGTCCTTGCCATCGCCGATCCGGTGAAAGCGTCGACTCCAGAGGCTTTGCGCGCCCTTGCCGCCGATCAAATTCGTGTCGTCATGCTGACCGGCGACAACCGCACCACAGCGCAAGCAATCGCCAGGCGCCTCGGGATCATGGAAGTCGAAGCCGAAGTCTTGCCGGATCGAAAAGCCGCGGCGGTCGAAAAATTACGCCACGCCGGGCGCGTTGTCGCCATGGCAGGTGACGGGATCAACGACGCGCCGGCCCTTGCCGCCGCCGATGTCGGCATCGCCATGGGCACGGGCTCCGACATCGCGTTGGAAAGCGCAGGCGTGACATTGCTCAAGGGTGATCTTACCGGCATCGCACGCGCTCGCGTGCTCTCCGCTGCAACGATGCGGAATATCCGGCAGAATTTGTTCTTCGCATTCGTCTACAACGCCGCCGGCATTCCGATCGCGGCCGGCGTGCTCTATCCGGTGTTCGGGTTATTGCTCTCGCCGGTGATCGCGGCGGCGGCGATGGCGTTGTCGTCGGTGAGCGTCGTCGGCAACGCGTTGCGTTTGCGCACCATTCGCATTTGATGCTTGAGTCAGCGTACCGTCTTCCCGCCCGCGCGCGGCGCCGCACCTTGAGCAAGAGGCGTCTTGCAATTTTTCTCCACCTGCATCGCTCGCAATTGCCGTGACTCTTCGATCAGCGAGTCATATTCCGGCTGATACGTCAGTGTGCTGGCCATGTGGCCGCCCGGACCCGATTCCGCTTTCGCCATCAAGTCGCGCAGCTTTTGCTCGCGCTCGGCATTTTGCTTGGCGCGCAGCGCAAGCTCCGGACACGAATAGAGCACGAATTTTCCGGGCGCGACCATCAGCCGGCCCGTGCTCTCCGGCGTCGAGCAACCGGCGAGGACGAACACAAATATCGTCGCGGTTGCGACGAACAAAATATGCGGAGAATTGCAGTCGTGGCTTCTCATTGAGTTCGGTGCCATGGGTCGTTGTTGGTGCGGACGGAGGGATTCGAACCCTCACGGGATTACTCCCAAGGGATTTTAAGTCCCTTGCGTCTACCATTCCGCCACGTCCGCGCGGCAAACTTAAGGCGCCAGCTCCGCATCGGTTTACCCGAGAACGCCAAATTAACAAGCGGAGGAAATCCGGCCTGCCGCTTATAGCAGCGAAAGCCATGCCACAACGTCGGAGGCGACGCGACCCGGCGTGCTCATGTGCGTGCCGCCTGCTACCTCGACGTATTTGCTTTTGCGGTTCTTTGCCGCCGGACCAAAAATCTCGGCCCGCGCCCGGCTTACGATCCGGTCCTGGCTACCGACGGCCATGAAGATCGGCACCGGCTTCATGGCGGCGGCATTGGCCGTCATCGAAGCCGGTCCATGCGGATCGAAATAGCTGAGGTAAACTTTAGGCGTCGCGTTCACCTGAAACCTGGTGCCCTGATTGAGGTCCGTAAAATTTGTCCGTATGTCGCCCTTGCCGCCGGCGAGAAATTGTCTGGCCTTTGCCACGGATTCTCCGACCGCGTTTTGAAAGATCGGCGTCTCCGGCGTGTGCCCCGGTGACAGCGCGAGCACAGCGGCGATATCGCCATGACGCCTCGCATATCCAATCGCGGCGTTGGCGCCGAAACTCATGCCGC
>DASUKT010000410.1:0-3766 GCA_036278575.1 Pseudolabrys sp.
GAGGGAGTAATCCGGCCCTCGTACACCATTCGGGCTTTCTTCTTCCCCTCTCCCCACTCGAACTCGGGTTTACCCGAGTTCGAGCACTAATAGATTGGTCGAAGTCGGATATATCCGACTTCGACTGGGAGAGGGTGGTCCGAGCGAAGCGAGGACCGGGTGAGGGGTAGGCGCATTTGTCGGATTCGAAGTCTCACCGCGAATGCGCTGCCCAAGACAACTTCATGCGCATGCGGAAACCTCCGCGCTGGATTGCGGCGGCACTTGTTGCACGCCATCACCGCCAAATGACAGATTGTTGAGCGCCGCGTTTCCGCCCCGATGCCGCCGGGATTGACGGTTTCGATCAGGGAACGGGCGCCGGAACGGAATCCCCCTCCGGGGCTTGTAACAGGGCGGGGTCAAGGGGATGCGGGGGCATTTAGGACATTGAACATGCGTGTGACACTGTTGCGGATCGCGGCGGCGGGCGTTGTCGCCGTGGCGTTTTCAGGCGCGGCTCGCGCCGACGTGCTGGTCCAGGTCGATAAAGCGACGCAGCAAATGACCGTCACGGTCGACGGCCAGCAGCGCTACGTGTGGCCGGTGTCGACCGGCGTCGCCGACTACGACACGCCGGACGGCGCGTTCACCCCGTTCCGCATGGAAAAGGACCATTTCAGCAAGGAGTGGGACGACGCGCCGATGCCCTACTCCATCTTTTTCACCAAGCAGGGCCACGCCATCCACGGCACCAATCATTCGAGCATCGGCCGCCCCGCTTCGCACGGCTGCGTGCGGCTGCACGTGAAGGATGCGGCGAAGCTCTGGGCGCTGGTGAAGAAGGAAGGCATGAGCCACACGCACATCGTGCTCACCGGGGAAATTCCGGAGGCGGCGCCGGCGGTGGCGCGGCATGCGCCGCAGAACATAACGCCCGATTTCGCCAGCCGATCGCCCTCGCAGACCATCGGCCATGCCAATGCCGACGCGGATGACGACGACAGCGACGACGCCGTCGCCGTCACGGTGCCGCGCGAGAGTGCGCGGCGTACGGTGCCGGGATACTGGCGGCAATATCGCGAAGAGCCGCGGTATTATTATTACCGCGTGCGGCCCTACTTGCCGCCGGAGGAGCGGCACGGCCGCGGTTTCCTGACGTTCGGGTACTAACCCTCCCGTCATTCCGGTCCACGCGCGCGAGCGCGTGGACCCGGAATCCATAACCCGCAGCACCGGGGCTATGGATTCCGGGTTCGCGAGCTGTGCTCGCGCCCCGGAATGACAACAAGAGCTAGTGGCCGACGCCGAGCGCGTCCTCGCCGCGGTCGAGGATCAGCGGCACGATCAGGTCTTCCTCGTCATCGAGGTGGCGCATGAGGCCGGCGAGCAGCGCGCCGCTCGCCGCGGCATAGCCGTCACCGGCGCGGCGCAACGCGCCCGCATCGTCGCCGAGCGCACGCAGCAGCGCGTTCGCGGCGTCCGCCGTGCGCGCCATGTCGGCGTGGATCGCGTCGTGGTCGTTTTCCAACACGTCAAATCCGCGTGCGAGCCGGGCATCCGCCGCACGGAAGATAGGGAAATGATGCTGGTCCTCAATCTGATGATGCAGTTGTAGTTGCTGCAGCATGAATTGCAGCCGCGGCACAAACAGCTGCGAAAATTCCGCCGCCGCCAGCCGCCCCTCGCGAAAGTCGCCCGTGATCGTCGTGAGCATACCTGCGAGCTCCCGAAACATGGCGTGGCGGGAGAGCCAGAAGCGCGCCATAGAGCCGAGATTGGCATGGCTGTCCCACTGCTCGCGCGGATAGCGCGCGATCAGGTGGCGCATGTCCTGCGGCCAGCCGTTACGGCTGGCGAGCGCAAGCGTTTCGATGTCTTCACCGTTTGGCACCTCAATGGTCATGACGGCTAAATAGCGTTTAGCAGGGCAATTACCAACACTGTCATGCGCGGACTTGACCCGCGCATCCATGATGCGTTTCGTCATGCTGCCATGATCGATGGGTTGCCGGGTCAAGCCCGGCAATGACGAAGAATGGGGCCAACCGCCCGCGCCCGCCTGACCTGCGACGAGTCGACCGCGCGGCGGCTTGCCGCTTTTGCCGGCGAAAGCCTCAATTCCGATAATACCGTCTGTGCAGCCTTCGAGAGCGACGGCGGCAACTGGACCGTCGAGCTCGACTTCCGCGATCCGCCGGACGAGGCCGCCGTGCGCAAGCTGATCGCGCTCGGTGGCGGGCAAGCCGCCGCCGATGCGCTCGCATTCGACGCAGTCGAAGCAAAGGACTGGGTGGCGGCGAGCCTTGCCGGCCTCAAGCCGGTCGCCGCCGGACGTTTCGTGGTGCACGGCGCGCATGGCCGTGCCCGCGTCCCGTCCAATGCGATCGGCATCGAGATCGAAGCCGCGCTTGCCTTCGGCACCGGTCATCATGGCACCACGCGCGGCTGCCTGCTGGCGCTGGATGCGCTGATGAAGACAAAGCAACGAGGCAAGGTCGCTATCCCTCCCCTGAAAGGGGAGGGTCGCGCACCGAAGGTGCGCGGGGTGGGGTCACGTTTCACAAGGATGCATGCCCCCCACCCAGCGCGCGGAGTTTATCATCGGGCCGCGCTTCGCGCGGACCCGTTGGCGCGCCGCCCTCCCCCTTGCAGGGGGAAGGATAAGAACATCCTCGATCTCGGCACTGGTACCGGCGTGCTGGCGATCGCGGCAGCAAAAGCATTGCGCGCCGACGTACTCGCGACGGATATCGATCCACTGGCCATTGCCGCCGCGCGCGCCAATTCCAGGCTCAATCGCACCGGCGCATTCGTCAAAACGATCCGGGCCGCCGGCACAAACGCAAAACGAATCGGCGAACGCGCACCCTACCATCTGGTGTTCGCGAATATTCTTGCGGTGCCTCTGGTGCGCATGGCGGCGTCGATCGCGCCGCTCATTGCAAAGGGTGGACACGTTGTTCTGTCTGGCCTGCTTCCTGCGCACGTGAACGGCGTGTTGTCGATCTATCGCGCCCAAGGGCTGATCCTCGAGCGCAAGCTGCAACTCGAAGGCTGGGTGACGCTACTTATGAGACGGGCATCGGGCGTTGCCGCATCAAAGCGGCGCTTCTAGACTGCTGCGCATGTTCGAAGCCCGCTTCCAGACATTCGACGACACCAGCGAGCGCGGCGAAAGCGCTGCGCGCGTTGCGGCGTTGCGTACAGAACTTAAGAAACGCGGCCTCGACGGCTTCATGGTGCCGCGCGCCGATCGCCAGCAGAACGAATACGTGCCGGCGAGCGAGGAGCGCTTGGCGTGGCTCACCGGGTTTACCGGATCGGCTGGGTCGGCCGTCGTGCTCGACGATCGCGCCACGCTTTTTGTCGACGGCCGCTACACGATGCAGGCTGGCGAGCAGGTGGACCCAAGCGCGTTCGAGATCGTGCATCTGGTCGAGATGCCGCCGGATAAGTGGCTCGAAAATAATCTCCGCGCGGGCGCGAGGCTCGGTTACGATCCATGGCTGCACACCACCGATGGCGCGGAAAAGCTTGCGAAGGCGTGCGCCGCCGCCGGCGCAACGTTAGTGCCGGCCGACGGAAACCCGATCGATGCGCTGTGGACCAGCCGCCCTGCCCCGCCGTTGGGACCGGTCGTGCTGCACGATTTGCGTTATGCCGGCGAAAGCAGCACCGACAAACTCAAGCGCGTCCGTGCGGAAATTGGGAAATTGCGTGCCGATGCGCTGGTGATTTCGGACCCGCAGAACGTGGCCTGGACCTTCAACATCCGCGGCAGCGA
>DASUKT010000411.1:0-2994 GCA_036278575.1 Pseudolabrys sp.
CCGACTTATACAGGCGTCGGCGAACGCAGCCACCTCGCGCATGCGGACGTCGATCTCGACACGCACATTGCCGATGTGTGCGGCGTTCTTCAATTTGAGGACCTGTCGGACGTGATCCTGATCGGCCATTCATACGGCGGCATGGTTGCAACTGGGGTTGCGGACCGCGCGCGCGAACGAATTGCGAAGCTTGTTTATATCGACGCCTTTGCGCCGAAGAGCGGCGAGAGCGCTTTCGATCTTTTACCGGCATCCGTGCGCGAGCAACGCAAAGGCAATGCGGGTGGCGATTGGCGCATGCCGCCAGGTGCGATGCCGCCCGACACGCCGGTTGCCGATCGTGCCTGGGCCGATCCGAAGCGTGTGCCGCAGCCGATCAAGACATTCGAGCAGAAGCTCGTGTTGAAATCGGAGCCTTCGCAACCGCGCTATTACATCTATTGCCAGCGCTGCTCGGCCGACGACCGCTTCCGCCGCTTTTACGATCGCGCCAAAAATGAGGGTTGGAAAACGTACGAGATCGATTCGAGCCACAACCCGCATATCACGTGCCCGGATGTTCTGATGGACATGCTTGAGGATATCGCGCGGGCGTAGGCGTCGCGTGCGCCGGCTATTTCTTGAGCAAGTCGGCAAACTCCGGGTGCTTCGCGATGTAGGCCGCGACGAACGGGCATTTCGCGATCACTTTCAGGCCGCGCGAGCGCGCGATTTCCAATTCGCCGCGAACGAGCCGGGACCCAATGCCGCGGCCTTCCAGTTCCTTCGGCACTTCAGTGTGCTTGAACGTGATAACGTCGCCTGCGAACTCGTAATAGGACACAGCCAGATGGCCATCGGCGTCGAGTTCGAAACGGTGTTGTTCGGTATTGTCGCGGACGGGATCGGCCATCGTCATGGTTCCTGCACAATCTGGACATAGCGATAACATCCATATTGAACCGATAATCCGCAAGAGGTGGTATGCCCAAGCTTACGCTTTATCACGCTTCGCCGTCGCGTTCGTCCGTTGTGCTTTGGATGCTGGAGGAAATTGGCGAGCCCTACGAAATCAAGCTGCTGAATCTGACCGGGGGAGAGCAGCTCAAGCCCGAGTACCTTGCAATCAATCCGATGGGAAAGGTGCCCGCGCTCAGGCATGGCGACACCGTCATCACCGAAGTCGCGGCAATCTGCACCTATCTGGCCGACGAATTTCCGCGAGCCAAGCTCAACATTCCTGTCGGCGACCCATGCCGCGGCCGCTATCTGCAATAGCTGTTTTACAACCCGAGCATTCTTGAGCCGGCGATGACCGATCGCGCTTTTCCGCGCAAGGAGGAGCCGCGTGCGGCCGCGCTCGGCTATCGAAATCTCGATACGGTGCTGGACGTGCTGGCCAAGGCCGTTGCGCCGGGGCCTTATCTCGTCGGCGAGCGTTTCACCGCCGCCGATATCGTGCTCGGTTCGGGCCTGCGTTACGGGATGATGTTCAAGCTTCTTCCCGAACGGAAAGCGTTCACGGATTACGTCGCGCGGCTTGTGGCGCGTCCGGGTTTGCAACGGGCGCAGGCCAAGGACAAGGAACTGAGCGGCAAGTGAGGCGTTAGGGTGGCTGGATTGTGAAGCTGTAACGACATTCCGTTCAGGCCGGGTACATGTTGATCCGTTTATTTGTGCTGAGGACGGTAATTTCCGAAAACTAAACCCCAAACCACGAGGATTATCATGAGAAAAGTCGGGTTGGCGATGATCTTGGCTGCGGCGGTTGGCGCCGGGGCGGCGATGACGAGCGCTGCACAGGCGGCGCCCGCGGCGCCGGGTATCGGCGAGGCGGCGGGCGGTCTCGGACTCGTCGAGCAGGCCCAATTCATCATCGGCGGCCGCAATTACTGCTGGTACGACCGTGGCTGGCATGGACCGGGCTGGTATTGGTGCGGCTACGCGTTCCGCCGCGGCTACGGCTGGGGCGGACCGCGTGGCTTCCACGGCTGGGTCTGGCGCGGGCACCGCGGACATGTCGTCGTCCGCCATCGTGGCCCGGTCCGTCACTATCACCACCATCATTAATACCTGCGTTTGCCACGTCTGAGAGGACGTGGGCGCAGATCGCGAAAACGAAAATCGGCCGCGGCGCAATCCGCGGCCGATTTTTAATTTGCGGCCAGTCATGATGCGCGGCGCACTTTTTCATCGCCACCGCGCAGGCTTTCGAGAATTGCGATAGCGCGCGCAAACGAGAAATCGCGCGTCTTCTTGTCGTAGGCATCGTGCGCATCCGGCATCATGTAGCCGTGCTTGATGCCGGGAAAGACATGCACTTGCACATTGCTCATGCGGGCGGTCACGGCACGGTAGGCGTCGAGCACCGGCGGCGGTGCGGCGTGATCCTGATCGCCCCAGATGAAGCAGAGCGGCGCGGTAACGCCGTCGAGTTCGTCGACAAAATCGCCGAGCTGCGTGCCGTGGCAGGAGATGCCGGCGGCATAGCCGAGGCGCTTCGGGCCGAGGATCGCGTAAGGCCCGGCGTAGCAAAAGCCGATGATGGCGGCGCGGCCGTTGAAAGATTCGAACTGATGCAGCGCCTTCAGCGTGTCGGCGAGATCCTCCTCGCCCGCCTTGACCCTCGGCAGGCGCGGCTGCGCTCGCTCGGCGGCGCGCTTGTCGGAGCGCGGCAACGGACCCGGCACCGAGCGCCAGAACAGGTCGGGCGCGGCGGCGATAAAGCCTTGCGCGGCGAACGCGTCGGCGAGATCGCGAATGTCCCGGTCGACGCCGTGGATAGCGGAGGCGAGCACAATTGCCGGCATGCGGCTATTTGTCGATGGCGTCGCGAGATAGCCGTCGAACGATCCGCCGCTGCGGGAAGGAATCCTGATGGATGTAACCGGCATGTTGCACTCCGTTGAACCGCCCGCGCATTCTGTCATTGCGCAACTTGGCCCGGCAATCCGCCGATCCCTGCGCGGCGCGAAGCCCGGCCATGAAAAGCGGCTGTGACTGGATCGGCAAAGG
>DASUKT010000412.1:0-3555 GCA_036278575.1 Pseudolabrys sp.
AGAAAAAGCTTGAATTGCTCCGTGTCGACGGCGGCCGTAAGTTCCGTCGATTCGAACAGCTCGTTGACCTGTAGCGAGGCTGATCCGGGCGTCTGTTGTTCAGGAGTCGGCATGACGCGGCTCTTTCGGGGCTGAAGACGCTCTTCCGGTGAGTTAAAATTCGGGCGAACGTAAGGCTGGAAAGATGCCGGTTTAAATGGTGCAGCGATGGTGGTGCCACAGAAATTCCTTGGCGCGCACGGCGGCCCCAAAGCTCGGCAGCGGCGGCGTGAGGACGCGATAATTGGATGGAATTGGCCGGCCGCCCCAGCCGAAGTCATAGATCTGGCACATGCCGGTGATGCCCCATTTGATGACGCGATAGTCCGGCGCGGCCTGTGCCGAAGTGGAGATAACAAACGCCGCTGCGGCACCCAACAACGAGAGACCTAAACGTTTCATCGTGCCCTCCTGCCAATTTTTGCGTAATGCGGCACCGACGCGCCAATGGGCGCCGGCACGCGGCGAGACTTGCAAGCCTGTAACAGGCGGGCGCGGGAATTGTTCCCGCGCGCCGCGTGAGCGGCAGCGAGACACTCACGCCCGCTCAACGCGCGCCGCGTAGCAGCCTGCTGCGGCGAAATGGATGTGCAGGTATTGCGCGCGCGGATCGGCGAACTGGCGTTCGAACGCTTCTTCGAGCCTGGTGCCTTCGACCAATTCGCAGGCCGTCATCATCGCCTTGTCATCGAACGCCCGCACAGCAAGCGTGCGCGTGCGCAATTGCTCGGGAACGGCGCCAACGGCATCGAAGGTTTCCTCGTTCTCGCGTACGTAGATCGCAAAGCGCATGCGGTAGGGCGAGGCGACCGCGTGATGCTCGTAATTGACCAGGATGAGTTCGTCTCCCGGCTTCGCATCGGTGAGGCTGACGCGGCAAGGACTGGGGCCTTGGGCGATCTGCCGCACGGCACCGAGCGTTCCGAGCTCGGCATCCGAAAGCGTGAAAAGGTGCGTAAACTGTTTGGCCTCAAGGCCACGAATGCGGAAATTCATGTTGTTCTCCATCCTCTGTTAAGGAGGACATGGCGACGCGGGTGGCGCGAAACCACCCGTTTCCCGGCTATAATTGACCAGCAACGGAAAGGCACGTTATGCCACGACGACCGATAGGCGACTCCCGCTCCGAAGCCGAGAAGGCCTTCAAGGCCGCGACAACCAGACCGGTGGCGGCGCCGCCGCAAGCGCCGGCTATTCCGGGCGCCAGGGAGACGGTGACGCTGCGCATCGATCGCGACGTGCTCGATTTCTTTCAGGAAGACGGCCCCGGCTGGCAGGACCGCATCAACGCGGCGCTGCGAAAAGCAGCGGGAAAGTAATTCAGCCCGGCTGCCAAACGCGCTCGCTTGTGGCAGATTGCACCGGCGCATCCGGCCGCTTGCCGGAAAACTTCAGGCGCCCATTCGCTTCGTCAGCTTGCAACGTAAAAGGGGGATTTCACCATGCGTTTGTCATCCGCGTTTCGCGCCGCATTGATCGGCTTTGCTGCTTTGGCGGCCACGGCACTCGCCTCTCCGGCGTTTGCCGATAGCGGGACCATCAGCATCCGCATCATCAAGGCCGGCTTCGTGGTCGGCGGCTCGGGCGGCAGCGGCACGCTCTATTTCCACGGCCACGCCTATCCGCTGTCGATCGGCGGCATAAGCTACGGCTTTACGTTCGGCGCCTCGGAAACGCATTTCCGCGGCCGCGTCACCCACATCCGCAGGGCGTCCGATGTCGAAGGCGTCTACGCGCAAGCCGGCGCCGGCGCTGCCGCCGTGCGCGGCGCACAAGCCGTCGTGCTTACCAACCAGCGCGGCGCGGTGCTCACGCTCACCGGCGCGCAGAAGGGCCTCATCGTCAGTCTCGATTTGAGCGGACTTGCGCTGTCGCTGAGGTAAGAACGGCTACCCGCCGCCGAGGCCGCGCAGCTTCCAGGTTTCGAGCAAGTCACGCGCTTCGCGCAGCGTGAGATTTGCCGCGCGCTCGGGGCGCGACACGTCGATCGTGCGCGTCAGCGTGAAGCGTTCCCCCGATTTCTCGACGCTGAACGAAAGCGCGTGCGCCAATGCGCGCATTTCGGCTTCGCCTGTCGATTGCCGCTGCGTGGCCTCGGTCATCGCGTGATCCTCGATTCTTGCGATAACCGAGAGAGCGCACGTCCGGTTCCAAAGGACGAAGCCGGCTATAATCCCTGCGTGAGCGAACGCGAGCCCAAGCTCACGCATTGGTGCGGACGGGCCCCGCGAGTCACGGATGCATTCGCAATATCAATACCTGCCGCTGACGCCGGGATTCTTCTCGCTGCTGGTCGGCGTCTTCGTCATCGTGCTGATCCTCGTGCAGCTCGGCGTGCTGCGCTATGCCTACATGCGGCTCGGCATCAGCTCCGGCACGGCGCTGCTGCTGCTCGCGGCCTCGCTGATCGGCAGCTACTTCAACATTCCCGTCGCGCAGATACCGGGCCATCGTGTTGTTGCGGCGCAGGTGATCGATTTCTTTGGCATGCAGTATCCGGTGCCGGTGCTGGTCAATCATCCGGGCACCGTCATCGCGGTGAACATCGGCGGGGCGGTGATTCCGACGCTGATGTCGATCTATCTCCTGATCCGTTACGATCTCTGGATCGTGGCTGTTTTCGCGGTTGCGGCGGTCGCCGCCTTCATTCACTGGATGGCGACGCCGGTGCCCGGGCTCGGCATCGCGGTGCCGATCTTTGCGCCGGCGCTCGGCACGGCGATCGTTGCCGTGCTGCTCGCGCGCGAACGCGCCGCGCCGCTTGCTTATATTGCCGGCTCGCTCGGCACGCTGATCGGCGCCGACCTTCTCAACGTCGGCAGCTTCGGCGCGCTCGGCGCGTCGATTGCCTCGATCGGCGGCGCGGGCACGTTCGACGGCATTTTTCTCACCGGCATCGTCGCGGTGTTGCTCGCGAGCTTCTATTCGCCGCCACCGCGCGAATCGGCCTCGTCGTAAGTGCTGGGTGCGTCCGAGTCGCCGCGATGTGCTTCTGTAGGTAAATTATCCTAAAACTAGAGGTTGCAATAGGAGGTTCATTATGTTAGGAAAATAATCGCATTTATATACTTGACAACGGAAACGGCCTT
Organism: Pseudolabrys sp.; assembly: GCA_036278575.1. GTDB lineage: Bacteria > Pseudomonadota > Alphaproteobacteria > Rhizobiales > Xanthobacteraceae > Pseudolabrys. The sequence continues at coordinate 3,129 of DASUKT010000412.1, forward strand.
TGCTACTTTTTCGAGCGTAGGAGATCGCCATGTCAAAGGCCGCCATTCAGAACCCCGCGTACACGAATGAGGACGCCGCCCGCGAAGCCCTTGAGGCCGTGCGCTGGCCTGATGGCCCCGTTTGCCCCCACTGTGGAAACATCGATCAGGGCAGGATCGCCAAGGCCACCGGTAAAGCCGTGAGACCCGGCCTCTATTATTGCGCCGCTTGCAACGGCCAGTTCACCGTCACGGTCGGCACGGTCATGGAGCGGTCTAAAATACCCATTTCCAAGTGGCTGCTGGCGATGCACCTCATGGCGTCGAGCAAAAAGGGCATGAGTGCACACCAATTACACCGCCTGCTCGGCGTTACCTACAAATCGGCGTGGTTTATGGCTCACCGCATACGCGAAGCGATGCGCGACGACAAACCCACACCCATGGG
>DASUKT010000413.1:0-11771 GCA_036278575.1 Pseudolabrys sp.
TTTTAGAAAGACGAAAGTAGAGCCCGCGGCCCAAGCCTGCGGCACATTTGCGCCCAAATATTGAACGGGAAAGTTTGTCAGGTTGTGCTGAAGTCCGGCGTAGAGCTCAGGCATTTGATGTTGCATAAAATAGCTTCCCGCACCGCTGACGTCGCGCGCGACGCGGGCGGCCTCCGCGGCGAAGCCGTATCGCCGGAAGCCGAGCGCGATGAAGCCGTTGTCGTGCGGCCAGACGGATCCATTCTGGTAGGAATACGGATTATAAGTCGGATGATCCGACGAAAGGGTTCTAATCCCCCACCCGCTCCACATGTCGGGCGCCATCAGCCGCTTCACCACACGGCCGGCGCGATTTTCCGGCACGATGCCCGACCAGAGGCAGTGTCCGGGATTTGACGCAACGGTCAGAACCTTTTTCTTGTCGCCGTCCAGCGCGTAAGCGTAGAAGCCCGAGTCCTCGTCCCAGAACGCCTCGTTGAAGCGGTTGAACAGCGTTGTCGCCTTGGCACGAAGAGCATGCGCGGAATCTGCCTTGCCCAGTTCGTCGAATATCTCCGCCATTCGCAGCCAGGCGTCGTAGACGTAACCTTGCAACTCGCAAAGCGCCTTGGGACCTTTCACCAGGGAGCCATCTTCATTCATAACGGCGTCGCCGGAGTCCTTCCAGCCCTGGTTCTCGTATCCGGCCGACGAGCGGGTGGCATATTCCTGAAAGCCGTCCCCATCACGGTCACCGTATTTGTCGATCCATTCGAGGCATCTTTCCGCCGTTGGTAGATGTCGATCGAGCAGACTTCTGTCGCCGGTAGAACGCCAAGCGGTGTGAAGCACAATGAGATAAAGCATCGTCGCATCTGCGGTGCCATAGTACGGCGTGTGCGGCACCAGCTTGAAATGCGCGAGTTCGCCAAGACGCAACTCATGCATGATCTTTCCGGGCTCGGCGTCCCGGTAATCGTCGCGTTCTGTAGCCTGCCAGGAGCCAAGCACATTGAGCGCTCCACGCGCGAAGTCCGGATAGACCAGAGCGTTCTGCAGTGAGACAATCAGACTGTCCCGGCCAAAAAGGGCGACAAACCAAGGCACGCCCGCGGCGGGCACGAATTGCAGATGGTTCGTACCCTCGATCGGCAGTCGCAACGAAGCCATATCACGGATGGCTTGCTGATTGAGACGATAGAACTCTTCATTGCTGGTGTGAATTTTGAGAATTTCTTTTTGCCAGTCATCGAGTCTGCGTCCGGCTTCCGATTGATGGCATTGCGCTATGCAATATTCCGGAGCAGAGAAACGCGCGTCGCCGTTTCCCGGTTCGTAGAGCAGGCAACTATGCCAGGCGGCCCCAGGCGCAAGGTCGACTTCAAAACTGATCCGGCCATTCGCATACGCCGGCCGCGAATCGTTCAGTTGAATCAAAATCGTCAAATCGCGGCGAAAGTCTCGATTGCGATAGATCATTCTCAATTGAGACTTATCGTCCGACCACTCCGTGGTGATCCGGCCGCGGCGCACGATGTGCCCCGATTTTACCTCGAACAAATCTGCGAAGTCGCTTCGGATTGCGATCTCCAAGTTGAACCGTACCGCCTTCATTCCGTGATTGACGATATCCAGGTCTTCATGCACCCCTCCGCTGATCGAACGGCTAAGCACCAATCCAAGCGTCCGAGCCGGAATGTTACCCCGCTCCGTGGAAATGGCGGAATTGATAAGGAACGTACGCGAGGCGTAGAAAAAGATATTTCCTGCATTCAACAGAGTCCAAGGCTCGCCATTCGCGTAGATGGTCCAACTGCTGATCAGCCGCGTATCGAAAAAATACAAACCCATATTGGAGGGCCAGCGAATCTGACCATCCGGGTCGGTGAGCAGCACGCTATGCCCCTGATTGATAGCAAGTTGTGGTGGGCCCACGGAAATTTCAAAGGTCAAGTGCGTCTCCTGCCGAAGAACCAGTGAGGAATCCCTGATCTCCAGCGGTCTATGCGTCGCGCGTTGCGTCAAAGCTTACGGGCCGCTGACAAATTTTCGCTCAGAGGCTGCTTCATATTAACTAATGGGATTACGCGTCAGGTCGTTCCAAACACAGATAAGCACTCTCCAAGATTAATGCGCCACATGGCCAGACGTTTTTGCCGGTCAAAATTGAACACGTTACAAAGTTTTAGCATGGGACTATCGAGGCAAATTGCAGAGCACAATAAAAGGTCATGAAACACTATTCGCAGCCTGACCGATGGGCTGGAGACGGCCAATTGATCGAATGTCTTTGAACAAACGGCGTAGGTGTACGTCGTGGCTACTGCAGAAGTGCAAATTACGTCTTCGTAATGTGAGCAAATTTATACAGTGAGATCCCGGCGGGCTATTATTTTCCATATACGGAGCCGAGCAATTATTGCATTCGAGGCAACTAGATTCGTCGCCACGCGTTATAACCAAAGGGCCTCATGGTCCGCCGTCCAAATAGCCTCAAACATCACCGGATCGATGGACGAATTCGATACGTGGGAGGGATGCGCATTCAAATTCATTTTGAAACCGCATCGCCATTTCAAAATGTCATTAAATTTACGAATGCAGCGTTCGATTGGAAATGGGCAAACGAGTGACCGTGGATCAGGCTATCCCCAAAACCTCGGGGTCTAATAATAAGAAGGGCACGCCGGCGGCCCCGACGGATCCAAAGCGTCAAACTCCTGAGCTACAGGAGCCGCCGCGCCCCGGCGTGATCCAGGAAAGCGCAATGCCCCAAGACACAAATGACGAGGAGTGCATCAACACGATTCGCACCTTGTCGATGGACGCGGTGCAACAGGCAAAATCCGGGCATCCTGGCACGCCAATGGCCTTGGCGCCCTTGGTCTACACGATTTGGCAGAAATTCCTGCGGTTCGATCCGGAAGATCCGATCTGGCCTAATCGGGATCGCTTCGTCCTGTCCAACGGCCATGCCTCGATGCTGATCTATTCAGTGCTGCATCTGGCCGGCGTAAAGGCTGTGAATGCCAAGTACGAGCGACTCGACGCGCCTGCGGTGTCGCTCGACGACATTAAGCGGTTTCGGCAGCTCGGCAGTAAATGCCCGGGGCATCCCGAATACCATTGGGTTTTAGGAGTCGAAACAACAACCGGTCCGCTCGGCCAAGGCTGTGGCAATAGCGTGGGCATGGCACTAGCCTCGCGCTGGCTGGCAAAACATTTTAACCGGCCCGGTTTCGAGATATTCGATTACGACGTGTATGCCGTATGCAGCGACGGCGACATGATGGAGGGTATTTCAAACGAAGCGGCCTCATTCGCGGGCCATCAAATGCTCGGTAATCTTTGCTGGTTCTACGACAACAATCGGATCACCATCGAAGGTCACACGAATCTCGCATTCAGCGACGATGTCGGGGCACGTTTCCGCGCTTACGGCTGGAACGTAGAGCACGTAGGCGATGTCAACGATCGCGAACGGCTGGCGCAGGCGATCGAGAGTTTCCGCCGCGTTGGCGACGTCCCGACTTTAATCGTCGTCGACAGCCATATCGGCTATGGCGCGCCACATAAGCACGATACCAGCGCAGCCCATGGCGAGCCGCTCGGCGAAGAGGAAATCCGTCTTGCCAAGCGGAGCTATGGATGGCCCGAGGACGCCAAATTTCTCGTGCCGGACGGTGTGCGTGAGCATTTTCAGAACGGCATCGGCCAGCGCGGCCGAAGCCTTCGCGAAGCTTGGCTCCAGCGTTTCGATACGTACCGAAACGAATACCCGGAGCTTGCCGACGAAATCGAGCACATGCAGCGGGGCGACCTGCCGAAAGGCTGGGACGCGACCCTCCCTGCTTTTGCGGCTGACGCGAAAGGCACTGCCAGTCGCGATTCCTCGGGCAAGGCGCTTAACGCCATCGCCGCACATTATCCTTGGCTCATAGGAGGGTCCGCCGACCTCGCACCGTCGACCAAAACGCACCTCCTCTTCGAGGATGCCGGCGAACTGGAGGCGGATACGCCGGGCGGGCGCAACCTCCACTTCGGGATTCGCGAGCACGCCATGGGCGCGATTTTGAGCGGGCTTGCATTGTCGAAAATCCGGGCTTTTGGCGCGACCTTCTTTATTTTTTCCGACTACATGAAGCCCGCGATCCGTCTTGCCGCCCTGATGGAATTGCCGGTCATCTATGTCTTCACGCACGACTCGATCGGCGTCGGGGAAGACGGCCCGACGCACCAGCCAGTCGAGCAACTCGTTGCATTGCGCAGCATCCCCGGTCTCATCACCATTCGTCCCGCCGACGCCAATGAGGTCGTCGAAGCATGGCGCGTCATCATCAGTCTCCGGAACCAGCCGGCCTGCCTCGTGTTGAGCCGCCAAGCACTGCCGACATTCGACCGCGCGCGCTACGCACCGGCGGCGGGGGTAGCGCACGGCGCCTATGTTCTCGCCGATGCCCCGGACGGCAAACCCCAAGTGATCCTGATCGGCACCGGCAGCGAAGTCGCTCTCTGCGTTGAGGCCTTTGAGGAACTCAAACGGCAGGGCATCCCGGCACGCGTCGTCAGCATGCCATCGTGGGAGTTGTTTGAGCGGCAGGACCAAGCGTACCGCGACGGCGTTCTGCCGCCGGACGTCATTGCACGCGTTTCGGTCGAAATGGGTTCAGTGATCGGCTGGGATCGCTATGCCGGCATGACGGGCGCCAAGATCGGCATGACCACATTCGGCGCCTCGGCACCACTCAAGGACCTGCTCACCAAGTTCGGATTCACGCCGACCAAAGTGGTTGCCGCCGCCAAGGAGCAGATCGCAAGGTCCAAAGGAACGACATGATGAACGTGCAGGTCAAAGCGAAGTTATCTGTTAATCCGCTTAACCGCTTGCACGATTACGGACAAGCGGTTTGGCTCGATTTTCTGTCCCGGCGATTTATCGCCGAGGGCGGCCTAAAGACGCTGATTGAGCAGGACGGGCTTACCGGCGTCACATCCAATCCCTCAATCTTCGAAAAGGCCATTGCCGGCAGCGCCGACTATGATTCGTCGTTGAAGGTGGCGGAAACTTCGGGCGACTGCGATGTCATGGCGCTCTATGAGCGACTCGCAATCGAGGACATTCAGCACGCCGCAGATGCGCTCCGTCCGGTCTACGACGCAACCGAACGCCGTGATGGTTATGTCAGCCTTGAGGTCTCGCCTTATCTTGCGATGAACACCGAGGCAACGGTCGTCGAGGCGCGACGACTTTGGCGGGCGGTCGGCCGCCACAACCTGATGATCAAGGTGCCGGCGACGAAAGCCGGCTTGCCCGCGATCCGCCAACTCATCGGCGAAGGCATCAACGTCAACATTACGCTGCTGTTCTCGCAGCAAGTCTACGAAGACGTGGTTGAAGCCTATCTGGCCGGGCTTGAACACCTGATCGCGCAAGGAGGCGACCCAGGCAAGATTTCAAGCGTAGCCAGTTTCTTCGTCAGCCGCATCGACGTTCTGGTGGACAAGCTCATCGAAGAACGAATTCGTCAGACGAACGAGGCCGGCCAGCGCGAGATGTTCACCGGACTGCGAGGAAAGGTAGCTATTGCCAATGCCAAACTTGCCTATCAACGCTACAAGCGCCTTTTTGCCGGAGCGCGCTGGGAGAAGCTTCGCGCCAAAGGCGCGCGGGTGCAGCGGCTGCTTTGGGCCAGCACCGGAACGAAGAATAAAGATTACAGCGACGTGCTCTACGTCGAGGCTTTGATCGCTCCCGACACGATCAACACTGTGCCGCCGTCGACGATGGATGCCTTCCGCGATCATGGGAAAGTGCGCGCGAGCCTTGAGGAGAATATCGACGAGGCCAAGAAAACGATGGAAGCGTTGGATCGGTCCGGCATCTCGATCGACAAGGTGACGGCAAAGTTGATCGAGGACGGCGTGCAACTCTTTGCCGACGCATTCGATAAGCTGCTCGGGGCGGTGGCCCGCAAGCGCGCTGCGAATCTCGGCGAGCGGCTGGACAGCCAGACGTACAAACTCCCGCCGGACATCGAAAAAGCGGTCACCGACTCGCTTGAATCATGGCGGCGTGAGGGCAACGTGCGCCGGCTCTGGGCTGGCGACGCGCGACTGTGGACCGGATCGGATGAGGCGAAATGGCTTGGCTGGCTCGGCATCGCCGGAGAGCAGCAGAAGCGGATCGGCGCTTTGTCGAGTCTGGCCGATAACATCCGGCAAGCGGGCTTTACTCACGTTCTCCTGCTCGGCATGGGCGGATCGAGCCTCGGACCGGAAGTGTTTGCCGAGACGTTCGGGCGCCAGGAGGCCGCACCCGAACTTCTCGTGCTCGACTCGACTGACCCCGCGCAGATTCGAACCGTCGAGAGCAAGATCGATTCGGCCCGAACGCTTTTCATTGTGTCGAGCAAGTCGGGTAGCACGCTCGAACCAAATATCCTGAAACAGTATTTTTTCGAGTCCGCAAAGAGAGCGGTCGGCGCCGATCAAGTGGGCTCGCGGTTCATCGCCATTACCGATCCGGGATCGTCACTACAGCAAGTCGCCGAACGCGACCGATTCCGCCACGTTGCATATGGCATTCCGAGCATCGGCGGGCGCTATTCAGTGCTGTCGGATTTCGGTCTGGTGCCCGCGACAGCGATGGGACTCGACATTGGCAGGCTGCTCAAGACAGCGCAGACCATGATTTACTCTTGCGCTTCCAGCGCGCCGCCAGCCGACAATCCGGGTGTCGTACTTGGGACCCTTCTGGGCGCGGCGGGAAAGGCCGGACGCGACAAGATCACCGTCCTCGCCTCACCCGGCATTGCGGATTTTGGCGCGTGGCTGGAACAGCTCCTGGCTGAATCGACCGGCAAGCAGGGCAAAGGGCTTATTCCGGTTGACGCTGAGCCGCTCGGCCTGCCCAACGTCTACGGGAAGGATCGCCTGTTCGTTTATTTGCGCCTATCGAGCGAAGCGGATGACGAGCAGGACGATGCAGTCGCCGCGCTGGAAAGCGCAAGTCATCCGGTCGTGCGCATCGCCATCCCCGATCGCTACCACGTCGGTCAGGAATTCTTCCGTTGGGAGTTTGCGACGGCCGTTGCGGGTTCGATCCTTGGCATCGACCCGTTCGATCAGCCCGATGTCGAGGCGAGCAAAGAAAAAACGCGCGAGCTTACCGCCGCGTACGAGCGCACTGGCAAGCTGCCGCCGGAGACCGCGCTGCTATCGGAAGGAGGTCTTGCGCTCTTTGCCGATGCAAAGAACAGCAAGGCATTCGCGAACGCCCGGACGCTGGTGGAATATCTCGCGGCGCATTTTGCGCGAATCCGGGATGGCGATTATTGCGCGCTCCTCGCCTATGTCGAACGCAACAAGCAACATCGCGACGCCCTTCAGGATATCCGCGTCCTGATCCGCGACCGCAAGCGCGTGGCCACCTGCCTCGGATTCGGACCGAGATTCCTGCACTCAACGGGACAGGCCTATAAAGGCGGGCCGAACACCGGTGTGTTCCTGCAGATCACCTGCGACGATATCGCCGACCTCCAGGTGCCGGACCAGAAATATACTTTCGGCATCGTCAAGGCGGCGGAAGCACAGGGCGATTTCGAGGTGCTGGCCGAGCGCGACCGGCGCGCGCTTCGCGTCCATCTCGGACCGCATGTTGCGGCGGGATTGAAGACCCTCAAGGAGGCCATCCGGCAGGCGCTCGCATAAGCAAATAACAGGAGAAGATAATGCAGATCGGCGTGATCGGCCTGGGGCGCATGGGCGGAAACATCGTTCGCCGCCTGACGCGCAGCGGCCACCAATGCGTGGTGTTCGATCGGAATCCAGCAGCCATCAAGGCGCTGATCGGCGAGCACGTCGCCGGAAGCACCGACCTCAGGCAACTCGTCGGGCAACTCAAAAAGCCGCGAGCGGTTTGGCTGATGCTGCCGGCCGGCCGGATTACCGAAGAAACGGTCGAGCTTCTCGGCGGCCTGCTCGAGTCGGACGACATCATCATCGACGGCGGTAATTCCTTCTACAAGGACGACATCCGCCGCGCCAAAAAGCTTGCGCAGAAGGGCATTCGCTACGTCGATTGCGGCACCTCCGGCGGCGTCTGGGGCATCGAGCGCGGCTACTGCATGATGATCGGCGGACAGAAGGCGGCGGTCGATCACCTCGATCCGATTTTCGCGGCGCTTGCTCCCGGGCTCGGCGATATCCCGCGCACGCCCGGCCGCGAGAACCGGGAGCCTCATGTCGAGCGCGGCTACATTCACGCCGGCCCTTCCGGCGCCGGGCACTTCGTCAAGATGGTGCATAACGGCATCGAGTACGGGCTGATGCAGGCCTATGCCGAAGGCTTTGACATCCTGCGCAACAAGGATTCGAAGGATCTGCCCGAGGACGAGCGCTTCACGTTGAACATCCCGGATATCGCCGAGGTATGGCGGCGCGGCAGCGTCATCTCATCTTGGCTACTCGATCTCGGCGCCGCCGCACTGGCGAAGGATCCGCAGTTGGAGGATTTCTCCGGCTTCGTCCAGGACTCAGGCGAGGGTCGCTGGACCATCGAGGCGGCGATCGAGGAGGCCGTTCCGGCAAACGTGCTCTCGACTGCGCTCTACGCCAGATTCCGCTCACGCCAAGAGCATACTTTCGGCGAAAAGATACTCTCGGCCATGCGGTTGGGATTTGGCGGACACATCGAAGGTCATGAGCCCATTGATCCCGAACCGAAACTCAAGCAATCGCAGAATTCCTCAGCGGCGCAGCACGCCGCCGAGTAGCATCCATGCTCGACAAATCGCCGGCCCAGACATCCAAGGCCACGCAACTGATCGAATGCCCCGCGCGGCGCCAGGCCAAACCGGCCGATCCCTGCACGATGGTGATCTTCGGCGCCAGCGGCGACCTGACCAAGCGCCTGGTGGTACCGGCGCTCTACAACCTCGCGCGCACCAAGGTGCTGCCGGAAAACTTTGCGCTGATCGGCGTGGCCCGCTCCGAGCGGACCACCGAAAGCTGGCGAGAACACCTCTACGCCATGCTGAAAAGCTTTGTCGGCAACGCCACGGCGGAATTCGATGTCGATCACATCGACGAAGCAGTGTGGAAGCAGCTCGCGAACAAGATGACTTATATCCAGGGAGACCTGACGAAGCCCGAACTCTACGAGAAGCTTCGCGGCGTTCTTGCCGAAACCGGAAAGACGCACGGCACGAAGGGCAACGCCATCTTCTATCTCGCGGTTGCGGATCAACTCTTCGGCACAGTGGTGGAGCAACTCGGCAAGGCGAAGCTCACCGACCAGGACGACGAAAGCGGTAAACGTCGGTTCTGGCGCCGCGTGGTTGTCGAGAAGCCGTTCGGCCATAGCCTGGACTCGGCGCGAGCATTGAATGCCAGTATCCTGCGCACGCTGCACGAAGATCAAATATTCCGGATCGATCACTTCCTCGGCAAGGATACGGTCCAAAGTATCACGGCGTTCCGTTTCGCCAATGGGCTGTTCGAGCCGATCTGGAATCGCGACCGAATCGATCACGTGCAGATCACCGCAGCAGAGACCGTGGGTGTAGAGCGGCGGGGCAAGTTCTACGAGGCGACGGGAGCGCTGCGCGACATGGTCCCAAACCATGTGTTCTCGCTGCTCTCGCTCGTGGCCATGGAACCGCCAGTCGCCTTCGACGACGCGTCGATTCGCGTCAAGAAGGCCGATGTCTTCGCGGCAATGCCGGCGGTCCAGCCGGCCCAGGCAGTGCGCGGCCAGTACGGCGCCGGCACAGCGCCCTGCAAGACCGTGAAAGCCTATCGTCAAGAACCCGAAGTGTCGCCAACTTCGAACATCGAGACCTACGTTGCCATGCGGCTCGAGATCGACAATTGGCGTTGGGCTGGCGTGCCGTTTTACATCCGCACGGGTAAGCACCTGAAGCAACGGAACACCGAAATTGCGATCCGCTTCAAGCAGGCGCCTTACGCGGCGTTTCAAAACACTCCCGTAAACGCGCTGCGGCCCAATTGGCTGGTGCTGCGCATCTCGCCCGACGAGGGAATTTCGCTGCAATTCGAGGTCAAGCGCCCCGGACCGGTGGTGGACCTTGCCGCCGTGAAGATGGACTTCCGCTACGACGACTGGTTTCCCAAGGAACCGAACGTCGGATACGAGACGCTGCTTTATGACGTCATGATCGGCGATCCGACGTTGTTCATGCGCGCCGATATGGTGGAGAACGCCTGGCGTGTCGTGCAGCCGGTGCTCGACGCCTGGGCCAGGGATGGCGCGGCAGATCTGTCGATCTACCCTTCAGGAAGTTCAGGACCAAGCCAGGCCGACGAGTTGTTGGCGCGGGACGGCCGATGCTGGCGAAGTATCAACGGCGATGGCGAGAGAAGCCCGACATGACCAGCACGCGTGCGTTGCCATTCAAATGTTCGGCTGTGATTACGGATGTCGACGGCACGTTGGTGAATGATGACAAGAAGCTGACATCGCGTGCCATATCCGCGGTGGCAGAGCTCCGCGCAAGCGGAATTGTTTTTTCGATTATCAGCAGCCGCCCGCCCCGTGGATTAAGCCCGTTGCTCGGACCCCTCGGTATCACCACGCCGATCGGCGGCTTCAACGGTGGGGTGATAGCGGCCGCCGATTTTGCGATCATAACCGAGCATCTGCTGTCATCCGCGGCCGCCCGGCGCACGGTTGACATGCTCAATGCGCACGGAGTGCAGGTCTGGGTTTTCAGCGGGCAGGATTGGCTCGTGGCCGACCCTGACGGTCCTTATGTCGGCATCGAGCAACGGACGGTGGGATTCCGGGCAAAAATCGTCGAAGACTTCGAAGCCTCCCTCGATAGTGCCGCCAAGATCGTCGGTGTCAGCGGGGATTTCGAACTTCTCTCACGCTGTGAGAGCGATATGCGTGCCACGCTCGCCGATAATGCTTCCGTCGCTCGTTCGCAGCCATACTACCTCGACGTCACCCATCCGCTTGCCAACAAAGGCGCCGCATTGTCCGAGATCGCGAAGTTGTTGGCCATTCCGCTGACGGAGATCGCCGTTATCGGAGACGGCGGCAACGATGTCGCGATGTTCGAGCGAAGCGGTCTCAGCATCGCCATGGGCAATGCCAGTCCGCAAGTGCGGCAGGCCGGCGATTTCGTGACGGACACCAATCGCAAAGAAGGCTTCGCCAATGCGGTCGAGCGTTTCATTCTCCATGGAGATCGTTCAACCGCATCAGTCGAAAGGACGCAAGCCGGAGGTCGTGCATGATAGAGCCCCCGCGCGCCGCCCCGAAAATCTCGCTGGTCCTGGCCGATGTCGACGGCACCCTCGTCACCGCGGAGAAGCTGCTGACGACACGCGCCGTGGCCGCCGTGAACGCATTACAGGCCGCCGGAATCGCCTTTGCGATCACAAGCGGCCGTCCGCCGCGCGGGATGGCGATGTTGATCGAACCGCTGTCGCTGCGGACCCCCGTTGCGGGATTCAACGGCGGCATCTTCGTCAAGCCCGATATGACCATCATGGCTGAGCACGTGCTCACCGCCGAGGCCACCGAGCTTACCATCGAGATCATCCTCCGCCACGGCATGGATGTGTGGGTCTATCGCGGCAAGGATTGGATCATCCGCGACGTCAACGCGCCCCATGTTGCGCGGGAGCAATGGACCGTCAAATTCCCGCCGACTGTCGTCAAGAATTTCAATGGCGTGCTCGGCAGCGTAGTCAAGATCGTCGGCGTGAGCGACGATCGCGACCTGGTCGCGCGCTGCGAGAAGGATGCCCAGGATGCCCTCGGC
>DASUKT010000414.1:0-2531 GCA_036278575.1 Pseudolabrys sp.
CGCATTGCGGCGGTGAAGCCGCTGGAAGCCCCGACGCTCGCGCCGTTCATCACCGCGCGTGAGGCGCCGCGGGTGCCCTTTAATGCGCTGATCGAGCGCGGAATGATCGCGCCCGGCGCCAATCTGGTCGACAGCAAAAAGCGCCATCGCGCCCTGGTGCGCGCCGACGGCGCCGTCTCGCTCGGCGACAAGATCGGATCGATCCACCGCATCGGCGCGCTGGCGCAGGGGCTCGACGCTTGCAACGGCTGGACCTTCTGGCATGTCGAAACGCCGAAAGGTCTCGTTTCCATCGACGACTTCCGTGCCAAAATCCGGGCGGAAACCGAGCCCGCCTAGGCCCGGAACAAGCCGCCCGAACGCAACGTTGGTTGGTGTCTCAATCGGGACACACAAACGCAACGATGCACGCTGTTTCGAATTTCTTTGATGCGGTCCTCGGCCTGTCGGTAACGAGAGCCGAACAACTCAGCGTCTTTCAGGTCTGCGTGCGCGCCTTCGTCGTCTACGTGGTGCTGATCGCCTACGTCCGCTTCGGCAAAAAAAGATTTCTCAGCAGCGCCACCGCATTCGACGCAATTCTCGTCATTGTCATCGGCTCGGTCTCCAGCCGCGCGATCTCCGGCAATGCGCCGTTTGTTGCGTCGCTTGCCGCAGCCCTCGTGCTCATCCTCGTGCACTGGATCATTTCCTATTTCACCGAAGATTCCAAATCGCTCGGCAACCTGCTGAAGGGGCGCGACACGCTGATCATCAAGAACGGCGTCGTCGATCGCCAAGGGATGCGCAAGACGCACATGTCCGAGGACGATTTGGCCGAAGACCTGCGGCAACAGGGCGTGAAGCATCCCATCGACGTCGAGGAAGCGCGCCTCGAGCGCAGCGGAAAGCTATCCGTTATCAAGAAAAAATGAGGGCACGCAATGTCCAAAGATAAACACGAGGACAAAGCCACTCGGCGACCGATGAGTCGTGGAAGAAGCTTGGACAGACCTCGCAGGATCCTTCTCAGCAGCCGCCAAGGAGGTGGTTGAGCAGGAAAAGCGCAAGCAGCAAGACAAGCGATCGGTCCGCGCGGCGCTATCGTGCAGCTGCAACGCCGAGACGAACGCCAGACGCCCTTTGCAGGCGGTTGATCACCGCAAACAGATTGTCGGCACGCGGATTACCTTTCGGCCCGAACATTCGCATGAGGCTTTTAGCCGGGGTGCCGGTTTCGCGCGCCAATCGCTCGAACCCGACCGTCGCATTAATGTAATCGCGCAGCACCGCCTTGCCGGTCTTCACGTCGCCGGAAAGCATTTGGTCTACCGCTTCGGTCAAGAGAGCGGCGCGAAATTTTGGATCGCGCTCGGCTCGCGCTTTTACTGTCGCCTTGAAGTCGCGTGTCAGTGCCATTTCACACGTGCCCTTTCTTTCGTCGTTTGTAGTGGGCCCATCTTGCCTGCGCGACCGCTATATCGCGTTGCTGACCCTTCTTGGTGCCGCCGCCGAGCAATATGATGACGGTGTTGCCATCTCGCCCCAGATAGATTCGATAGCCGGGCCCAAAATCCACCCGATATTCCAGCACTCCGCCACCTACACTTTTCACATTGGATAAATTAGCTCCGTGCAGGCGCGTAAGCCCAATTGTGATCTTCGCGGCGGCCTGCGCATTGAGCCCGTCAAACCAGTGCCGGAACGGGCTTCGACCCGTAGAATCGAGATACTCTAAAACCTGCATCTAGATAGTATCACATATGTTACTAATTATGGCAATAGCAAGGCATCAGAGATCCGCGCGCCCGAGTGAGCAGAGGACGCGGAATACGCCGACTTCCGTCCCCGGAAATTGCTTCGACATTTGCGCGCCGATGTTTTCGGCGTCAGCCTGCCGCAGCGTGTCGATCATCAGGCAGCCGGCGATATTCCTGTCGCCGCCGCGCAGCTTTTCCTCGCCGGAAACCGGTATTCCGCGCGGATCGAGCGCGATCCAGATTTCGCCGCCCGCCATTCCCGGCTGGCGCACCCAAGTTTCCAAATCCGACTTCAGCGCCGCCTCGTCCGGCTTGTTGTTGAAGCGCACCGTTACGGCGTAAGCGCCACGGAAGTCGCCGCTGCGCGCGACGCGCCGGCAAACTGTGCGGTTCATATTGACGAAAATCTCCGACATCACCTTGCGCGTCATCGGCGTCGGATCGTCTAGCCGATCGAGATACGGTTTCGACGTGAGAACGTCCGGGCTCTCGGTCAGGTAAAAATTGAAATAGCCGGAAGAGCCGGAAATAGCCCGATGCCGGCGTCCGAACAGGAAGCCGGGCACGCTGAGGCGTTCGAGCAGGTGCTCGCCCTGAAACCATTCCTCGAACTCGGCCTCCCGGCCGGCGCGGCAATCGTTGAAGATCGCGAGGATTCCCGGCGCGTCTACCATTGGCCGGCGTTACGCTGCGACCTTGATCGAGCCGTCGCGGTTGTCGACCATCACCGGCGAGTGCAGGTACTCGATCGTCGGCGGCGTGCCGTATTTGCTTTCGACGAACTTCGCCCAT
>DASUKT010000415.1:0-8137 GCA_036278575.1 Pseudolabrys sp.
CCTTCAACGCGTCGGCGGCCGGCCGCCGTTCGATCTCGATCGATGCAAAGACTTCAATAGCGGCGGCAAGCCGCGCGGCCGGCGTCATGATGCAATGCTCATGGCAGGCCGGCGAGAATGCGGACGATGAAGATGATCCACATGATGACCAGCACAAATGCGCCGACGCCGTAGAACGCGCCCCGATACGCCACGATGTTGCTGGTCACATGCACCGCCGCCTGCGCGATGCGGAAAACGACGAAAACCCACGCCAGCACGACAAAGGCGATGTCAGCGTGGTGTGTGATGATCGACAGAATCGTGAGGACGTAAAAGAGAACCGGCAGCTCAAACTGGTTGGCAAACGAATTGGCAAACTGCTGTGCCCGCACCGGCCAGTTCGGCTCGCGCAACGCGATATTCTCGAAGCGAGTCTCGCCCCGGCGCAGAGATGACGTGCGGAAATACATCATCCCGAACATCACGCCGAAGGTGAGCAGGACTTCGACAAATAGCGGCAGCAGGACAATAGGAATCGGCATGGGCTGGCCCCGCAGTGAATGATCAGAGTTTAATGCTTAGCGCCGTTTCGCGTTCCCCGTCGACGAATGCCGTCTCCCATGTCTTTCGGTCCTGCAAGGCGGCGAGATAGGCATCGGCCCCTTTATGCGTGAGATTCGCGCTGATCAGCAAACCGCGCGTCCGCAAGAGTCGGCGCAAGTCGCGCAAAACCGGCCGCGTCGGCGTAAAGCCGTCGAAGAAGGCGATGTCGTAACCCGGATCGAGACGCCGCAGAACCTGCGCGAACTCGCCCTGGTGCACGACGATGTGCCCAGTCATTCCATGCGCTTCGACCTGCTCGCGCGCGAGATGCACGTGATCGGCATCGTGGTCGATAGTGTCGATGACCGCCTCAGGCGCACCGCGCGCGAACCACAGCGCGGTATAGCCGAGCGCCGTGCCGAGCTCGAGGATGCGCCGCGCGTTCGCTGCGGCGGCCAGCGCGCCAAGCAGCGGACCGTTACCGTACGGATAAGCGCCGCAGCCTTTGTGATGCGCGCGGTGCGCTACCGTGGCTTCGCGCACGGCTGCAAAAGGGTCGGCTGGTGACTTGTCGATGGCCATAACCAATGCTGTCATTGCCGGCGAAAGCGGCGCGCATTTTGCGGGCAATGACCGCGTTTATACCCTGCTCGGATAATTCGGGCTCTCTCGCGTGATAGTCACGTCGTGCACATGGCTTTCCCGAAGACCCGCGCCAGAGATGCGCACGAATTCAGCCTTCGCGTGGAATTCGCCGAGATTCTTGGCGCCGACGTACCCCATCGCCGCGCGCAAACCGCCGGTCAACTGATGCAGCACGGTCGCGACTGCACCCTTGTATGGCACCTGGCCTTCGACGCCTTCGGGCACGAGCTTGAGCGTGTCCTTGATGTCCTGCTGGAAATAGCGGTCGGCCGAGCCGCGCGACATCGCGCCGACCGAACCCATGCCGCGATAGGTTTTGTACGACCGGCCTTGATAGAGAAACACCTCGCCCGGCGTCTCGTCGGTACCGGCGAGCAACGAACCGACCATCGCAACATCGGCGCCGGCTGCGATCGCCTTGGCGAGATCGCCGGAATACTTGATGCCGCCGTCGGCGATCACCGGCGTGTCGCTTGCCCTCGCCGTCTCGAGGCTGTCCATGATCGCGGTGAGCTGCGGCACGCCGACGCCCGCGACAATGCGCGTCGTGCAGATGGAGCCCGGTCCGATTCCGACCTTGATCGCGTCGGCCCCGGAATCGATCAAAGCCCTGGCGCCCTCAGCCGTAGCGACGTTGCCGGCGACGACCTGCACCTTGTTCGACAGCCGCTTGATACGGTTGACCGCATCGAGCACGAGACGCGAATGACCGTGCGCCGTGTCGACCACGACGAGATCGACGCCGGCGTCGATCAATTGTTCCGTGCGCGCGAACCCTTTGTCGCCGACCGTCGTTGCCGCGGCGACGCGCAAGCGTCCCTGCTCGTCCTTGCACGCGTTCGGATTGGCGACGGCTTTCTCGATGTCTTTCACCGTGATCAGACCGACGCAGCGATAATCCTTGTCGACGACCAGAAGTTTCTCGATGCGGCGCTGATGCAACAGGCGCTTGGCCTCGTCCTGGCCAACGCCTTCGCGCACCGTGACGAGCTTGTCCTTGGTCATCAACTCCGCGACTTTCTGACTCGTATCGGTCGCAAAGCGAACGTCGCGGTTGGTGAGAATGCCGACCAACTTGCCGGACCGCTCGACGACCGGAATGCCGGAGATGTGGTTCTCGCTCATCAATGCGAGTGCGTCGGCAAGCGTCGCGTCCGGATGAATCGTGAGGGGGTTCACCACCATGCCGGACTCGAACTTCTTGACCTGCCGGACCTGCCCGGCCTGCTGCGCCGGCTCCAGATTACGGTGAAGGACGCCGATGCCGCCCGCCTGCGCCATGGCGATCGCCATCGCCGCTTCCGTGACCGTGTCCATGGCGGAGGCCATGATCGGGATGTTGACGGAAATCGAGCGCGTGATGCGCGAGCGGATATCCACGTCCGACGGCAGCACTTCCGACAGGCCGGGCTTGATCAGCACGTCGTCGAAAGTGAGCGCCTCGCGCGGGTTTCCATTGTTTTTGACTGCCATCGCCGACTCCCGTCCGCCCGTCAAAGGGCTCTGGGCCGGCGCCGAAGGTTGAAAGAATACCTCTGCGAGGGGGGCCCTCGCCCGACATCACGGCCCGCTTTTGGGTTGGCGTGGGTCGATAGCACGGTGGGGCGGCGATTCCTAGGGGCCGTGTGGGAGTCTGTTATGACACGCCTTTTGGTCCCGCTTTGACCACTGCTCTGCTATTGAACCGCGCGGGCGTCCTCATCGTCGGACCTTTCGAAACCCATGCGCCGTGACCGCATCGTGCCGCTGATTATCGCGGTCGCCCTGTTCATGGAGAACATGGACTCGACGGTGATCGCGACATCGCTGCCGGCGATCGCGCGCGACATCGGCACCAATCCGCTTGCGCTCAAGCTTGCCATCACGACCTATCTGCTCTCGCTCGCGGTCTTCATTCCGGCGAGCGGCTGGACCGCCGATCGCTTCGGCGCGCGCACCGTGTTCCGGGCAGCCATTGCGGTGTTCGTGATCGGCTCGATCGGATGCGCGCTCTCCGGCTCGCTGACCGATTTCGTGATCGCACGCATCGTGCAAGGCATGGGCGGCGCCATGATGACCCCGGTGGGCCGCATGGTGCTGGTGCGCACGATTGCAAAGCGCGAGCTGGTCGGCGCCATGATCTGGGTCACGACGCCAGCGGTCATGGGGCCCGTTCTCGGACCGCCGGTTGGCGGCTTCATTGCGACGTACGCGACCTGGCATTGGATTTTCATCATCAACGTGCCGATTGGAATCCTCGGCATTATCCTGGCGACGCGATTCATTCCGGACATCAGGGCAACCGAGCGCGAGCGGTTCGATATTGTCGGCATGGTGCTCGCCGGCCTCGGCATCGGCGGCCTTGCTTTCGGGCTTTCGGTTCTCGGCTTGAATTATCTGCCGTGGTTCGTGGTGGCGGCGCTGATCGTCGGAGGCGTCTGCTTCATCGGCGCCTACCTTGCGCACGCGCGGCGGACTTCAAATCCGGTGCTCGATCTCACGCTCTTCCGCGTGCCGACCTTTTTCGCCGGCGTGGCCGGCGGGTTCATGTTCCGGCTCGGCATCGGCGCTCTCTCATTTCTCCTGCCGCTGATGCTGCAAGTCGGCTTCGGCATGACGCCGTTTCATTCCGGGCTCATCACGTTCGCTACCGCGCTCGGCTCGCTCAGCATGAAGGGCGCGATCACGACGATCTTGCGCCGGTTCGGCTTCCGCACGATTCTGGTCGGCAACGCACTCATCAGCGCCGCATTCCTGGCGGTCTGCGCCGCGTTCACGCAGGCGACGCCCGTCGTGGTGATGTTTGTGTTGCTGATGGTCGGCGGCTTTTTCCGCTCGCTGCAATTCACCAGCATCAACACGATCGCGTATGCCGAGGTCGATGCCGCGCATGTCGGCCGCGCTACCGTTCTGGTCAGCGTCGGCCAGCAGCTCGCGATCTCATCCGGTGTGGCGCTCGGGGCGCTCGCGGTCGAACTCAATCTGCGTCTGCATGGCAACGTCCATTTGCAGGCGACCGACTTTCCGCCCGCTTTTCTGGCGCTGGCGCTCGTATCCGGCCTATCGGCGGTCCTGTTCGCCAGACTCGCCCCGGATGCGGGCGAGGAAATGGCCTTGCGGAAAATTGCAAAGGCGAAGACGCCGGAAGAACGCGCGAACTGACTACCGCGTGCCGCGAAATCCGGTGGCCAGCAGATAAAGCTCGGCGGAATCGGCCCGGCTTGCAGCAGGTTTCACGTGCTTCACGGCTGCAAAATCACGCTTGAGCGCAGAAAGCAGCGAAGCCTCTGTGCCACCCTGCAGCACCTTCGCCAGGAAGACTCCGCCGGGTGCAAGCACTTCGCGCACAAATTCTGCTGCTGCTTCGACCAACGCCATGATCTTCAGGTGATCGGTGCGCGCGTGCCCTGTCGCGTTGGCTGCCATGTCAGAGAGGACGACATCGGCCGGTCCGCCGAGCATGGCCTTCAGTGTTTCCGTCGCATTTGCATCGAGAAAATCCAATTTCAGGAATTCGACGCCCGGGATGGCGTCCATGTCCAATAGATCGATCGCAACTATCTTCCCGCGCTCCGGCGCGCCGACCCGCTTTGCCGCAGCCTGGCTCCAGCCGCCCGGCGCGGCGCCAAGATCGATCACACGCGCGCCCTTCTTCAGAATGTGGTGCTTGTCGTCGATCTCGATGAGCTTGAACGCCGCGCGCGAGCGATAGCCCTCGCGGCGCGCGCGCGCGACGTAAGGATCATTGAGTTGGCGCTCAAGCCAAAGGCGCGATGACAACGAACGGGGCTTTCCGCTTTTCACCCGCACTTTGAGCGGGCGACGGTTATTGCCTTTCACGATGCCGCCACCTGACCGCCGCGATCCCAGACGCCATCTTCGCGCATCATCTGCACCAGCATGCCTTCACGCAGACCGCGGTCGGCAACGCGCAAACGCGGACAAGGGAATGCGCGGCGGATCGCTTCGAGGATCGCGCAGCCGGCGAGCACAAGATCGGCGCGCTCGACGCCGATGCACGGGCTCGCCACCCGATCCTTGTAACTCATGCCGAGCAAACGCTCGACGACCGCGCCGATTTCGTCAGCGCTCATCCAGCAGCCATCCACACGGCTGCGGTCGTAGCGCTTGAGATTGAGATGCACGCCGGCAATCGTCGTCACCGTTCCGGACGTGCCGAGCATGTGCACGCCTTGCAAGCCGCCGCCATGCGCAGCGGCGAAGGGTGCGACCAAAGCCGCGACCTCCTCAACCATCGCCTCATACGTCTCGCGGCTTACTTCCATGCCGCCGTGGCGCTCGGCCAGCGTGACGACGCCATGCGGCAGTGAAATCCAGCCGCGTATCTGCGGCGGCGGCGGGCCAGACGATGTTTCCTTCGAACGATTGAGCCGCACGAGTTCGGACGAACCACCGCCGATATCGAAAAGGACGACGCCTTCGGCCTGCCCGTCGATCAGCGGCGTGCAACCCGTCGCCGCCAGCATCGCTTCCGTCTCGCGATCGATGATTTCGAGCGTCAGCCCGACTCTCTCGGCAATGCGAGCGCGAAACTCCATGCCGTTTTCGGCCGCGCGGCAGGCTTCCGTCGCGATCAGGCGGGCACGCGTGACACCCCTGTTTCTCATCTTGTCGCGACAGATCGTAAGAGCGGCGACAGCCCGGCCGATCGCAGCTTCGCTGATACGGCCCGAAGCCGAAATGCCCTCCCCGAGCCGGATAATGCGGGAAAAAGCGTCGACCACACGAAAGCTGTCACCCGCGGGGCGCGCGACCAGCAGGCGGCAATTGTTGGTGCCAAGATCAAGCGCCGCATAGGTCGCAGGGCCGCGGTTATCATCCGAACCGCCGCCGGAGTGCTCACGCGACCGCCGGCCCCGCAGGGGCTGCCGATACGGCGCCCGCTCCACGGGGCCGAGGCCGGGGGTTTCCCGGACCTCGTGGCTCATTACTCGAAACCTTCCTGCCGCCCGCAATCTGCCAGATTTACGGCAACGGCATGTTTTCACCAATCGGTAAAAGTGTAACAGCGCGCAGCTGCCACGCAACCCGTGCAGGTCAGGGGGTAGCCAGCCGTCCTTGTGAACACGGCCTCGCTGCTTTATCTCGGGGTTTCCAGCCACAAACAGCCCTTTCCCGCATGGATGACAGACCCCACGAGACCACGCTCGCCCTGACCAAGTTCGGCATCGGTCAGCCTGTAACGCGCACGGAAGACCCCAAACTGGTGACGGGCCATGGCAGCTACACGGACGACCGGAATCTGCCGGGCCAAGCCTATGCGGTAATGGTGCGCAGCACGGTGGCGCATGGCGTTCTTCGTGGCGTCGATATCGGCAGCGCGAAAACGATGCCTGGCGTGCTAGCGGTGCTGACCGGCGAGGACCTCAAAGCCTATGGCGGCCTCAAATGCACACTGCCCCTCAAGAGCCGTGACGGCTCGCCAATCAAGTACAAGCCGAGGCCTGCGTTGCCGACCGACAAGGTGCGGTACGTCGGCGATCCGTTTGCCTGTGTTGTCGCGGAGACAATTGCACAGGCCAAGGACGCCGCGGAGGCCGTTATCGCCGATATCGATCCGTTACCGGCTGTAATGGGCGCACGCGAGGCGGCGCAACCGGGCGCGCCCGTCCTTTACGAGGAAGCGCCCGACAATGTCGCCCTCGATTATCACTATGGCGACGCCGACAAGGTCGCCGCCGCTTTCGCGCAGGCAGCGCATGTCACGCGGCTGCCGCTCGTCAATCAAAGGCTCGTGGTCAACTCGATCGAGCCGCGTTCGGCGATCGGCGAATATGATGCGGGGACGGAGAAATGGACGCTGCATTCGTGCAGCCAGGGTGTCTTTGGGCTGAAGAATTCACTCAAGGACATTCTGAACGCACCGGCCGAGAAGGTGCGCGTGCTGACCGGCAATGTCGGCGGATCGTTCGGCATGAAGGCGTCGGCGTATCCGGAATACGTCTGCATCCTGCACGCCGCTCGCACGCTCGGACGGCCGGTGAAATGGACAGATGAGCGCTCCGGCAGTTTCATGTCGGATCACCACGGCCGCGACTACGACATGCTGGTGGAAGTCGCATTCGACAAAGACGGCGTGATCCTCGCCATCCGCCTCTCGGGCTACGGCAATCTCGGCGGCTACTGCGCGCAGTTCGGGCCGCTGTTGCCGACGCTGAACGTGACCAAGAACATCAACAGCGTCTACCGCACGCCGCTGCTCGAGGTCGCGACCAAATGCGTCTTCACCAACACGACGCTCGTGTCCGCCTATCGCGGCGCCGGCCGCCCCGAAGGCAATTTCAACATGGAGCGCACGCTCGATTTTGCAGCGGCCGAAATGGGCATCGATCGTTTCGAGCTACGCCGGCGCAATTTCATCCGCGCGAAGGAAATGCCGTTCAAGGCGGCCTCGGGTATGCTTTATGACAGCGGCGATTTTCCGGGGGTGTTCAAACATGCAACTACGCTCGCGGATGTGAAGGGATTTGCCAAGCGCAAGCGCGAGAGCAAGAAGCGCGGGCTCTTACGCGGCCTCGGCGTCGGCTGCTATCTCGAAACGACGGCGGCGGGCACGCAGGAGATGGGTGGCATCCGCTTCAACGCGGATGGCACCGTTACCATCATCACGGGCACGCTCGATTACGGCCAGGGTCATGCTCCGACTTTTGCGCAAGTGCTGGTGTCGAAGCTCGGCATTCCGTTTGACCGTATTCGTCTCATGCAAGGCGACAGCGATCTCCTCGTTCACGGCGGCGGCACCGGCGGCTCCCGTTCGACGATGTTGAGCGGGACGGCCATCGCGCAAGCGGCCGGCAAGGTGATCGAGCAAGGCAAACAGATTGCTGCGCACGTGCTGGAGGCTTCCGCCGGCGACATCGAATATGCCGACGGCCGCTTTGTCATTGCCGGTACCGATCGTTCGATCGGTATCATGGAACTGGCCGAACGGCTGCATGAAGGGTTGAAACTGCCGGAGGGCCTGCCG
>DASUKT010000416.1:0-3026 GCA_036278575.1 Pseudolabrys sp.
CACGGAAGCCGAGCTTGAAGAGCTTGCCGCTTCGATCCGCGAGCGCGGCATTATCCAGCCCATCGTCGTGCGAAACGTCGGCGGACAAAATGACGCTTACGAAATCATTGCCGGCGAGCGGCGATGGCGTGCGGCGCAACGCGCCGGATTGCACGACGTTCCTGTGGTCGTAGTTGAGGCGACCGACGCACAGTCGCTGGAGTTCGCCATCATCGAGAACGTGCAACGCGCCGACTTGAACCCGATCGAAGAGGCCGCCGGCTATCAGGCATTGATGGAGAACCACGGCTATACGCAGGACGAAGTCGCGCAGATCGTCGGCAAGAGCCGGCCGCATGTGGCGAATACGATGCGGCTGATGAAGCTGTCGGAGCCGGTGCAGACTTTGGTGCGCGCGGGCAAGATTTCCGCCGGCCACGCGCGCTTGCTGGTCGGTCAGTCGAACGCAGAAGAGATCGCAAACGAGATCATTGAGAAGGGACTGAACGTACGACAGGTCGAGCAACGCATGCGCGAGGACGGCGCCGCGCAGGCGCGCGACGTGCGCCGCGAGTTTCGCGGGCCCGTGAAGCCGACCGGGAAGGACGCCGACACGCGGGCGCTGGAAAAGCGGCTCTCGGATGTGCTCGGACTTGTCGTGACGGTTGACCACAATGCGAGCGGCGGCGGCACGCTGCACATCAAATATCACGATCTCGACCAGCTCGAGGCGGTGTTGAGAAAATTGGATAGGTAGCGTGCCGATGACTAGCAGTGTGGTCCGGATGAGCGAAGCGAAATCCGGGGCTTGAAGAGAGGCGACGACGAATCCCGCATTTCGCTTCGCTTATGCGGGCTACGGACGGATATTTACCGGGCCGATGTTGCCTTTAGTATGCGTGCTTTCCTTGCGGGGCGTGCCGAGCTCTTCGCGGGCGGCGACAAGCAGAAATGCCATCGGCAGGCATGCATCTGGCGAGGCCGCACTTTACGGGCCTCCATTCGGCAATTTGACAAGTAATGATTTGCACGGGGGTGCCGCATGCTCACGCCGCTCAAAGAGCGTTTGCCGCATGAAATCCTGGCGGTATGGAGTGCCGCCAAGCGTTTGGCTGGCGGCGCGATTGCGTTGGTCTCGTTCCTGTTAGCTGCGCCATCCGCACAGGCATTCGACCCAGCGACCGATCACACATGCGTTGCCTATTGCGGCGGCGGTTCGGCGCCGAGTAGTGGCGGCGGTTACGTCGCGCCGGCGCCGCGCGGGCCGAGCCCGGCGGAGCTGGCACGGCGGCGCGCGCACGCGGCCGGGATCGCCGCAAACAATCGGGGTGCGGCGGCCATCCGGCGGAAACTGACCGGCGGCGATATCTCATCGCGGATGCGCGAGATGCTGGGCAACTACAAGGAGGCCATTAAGGACTTCGAGGAAGCCGCGCGCTACTTGCCGAATGACGCCAACGTTCACCTCAATCTGGCAAATGCCAGAGGCATGGTCGCTCAATTCGAGGGACGTTACGCCGATGCGGTCCGTTATTTTGAGCAGGCGCTGCGCTACTCGCCGAACAACGCGACCGTCAAAGAAAATTTGCGGCGCGCACAGGTGTCGCTACGCAACGTTCCCAAAATGAAAAAAGAAGATTCGATCCTCGCGGCGGCCCGCGACGCCGAAGCAGCCAACGATTGGATAGCAAACGAGCGATATCTTCGTGCAGCCTACAAAGCTTGCACAGGCTACGGCTGTGAAGCATTCATTCCTCGAATTCATCGGGCGATAGGCCGCCAAGCGCTGATCCAGAAAAACTGGGACGCCGCGATTCGAGAGCTTAAGCAATCCAAAGCTTGGTATGTTGATCAAGAGAGAAAGTATGGAAAGGCGTACGGAATTTCCTACCCTGACGACATTCGGGAGATGCAAAAGCTCATAGATGTTGCACTTGCGGGCAAGGCACACGAGGAAGAGGCAAAAAAAGCCGAAGCACAGCACAAGGCCGACGAGCAGCGCCGCGAGCAGGCGTCGAATCCCAATTACCCCAAGCCACCACCGGTCTATCGTAACGCCAAGACGCCGCGGGATTACCCGGACCTTGGCTACTACACGCCCGCGCAACACAAGGCACACGACGACAATGTCATGGGCAATGTCTGGTCGAAGACCGGCAATTGGGTGAATGCGCTGCTCAGCTATCAGAGGGCGCTCGACGAGGACCCTGATGGCCCGTTTTCGAAAGTGATCAAAGAGAACCTCGACATCGCCATGACTCACCTTGGGCCGCAGAAACCGAAAACTGTGCCAACCAGTGCAGCCGCTGCCCCTGCCGTCCCATCACCCACGCCTCCCCAGGAGAAACCGAAGGAAATCGTGCAATCGAATTGCACCGGCTGGATGACTGCGAACGGGAAAACCTCGCGGCTGTGCATGGACGAGCAGGCGCACCGCTACTGTGAGGAGCAAAGCGGCAACAGCGTCTCGCGCGTGAGCTGCCAGTAACTCTTCGCGAAGCGATTCAGAGCTCTTTCAGCAGCTTGCGGCCAAGGACCACGAGCAATCCAGCGGCGGCAATGCCGGTCGCGACCGCCGCTGCGCGTGTCGCCGGCGCCGGCAACAGGGGGGCGCGTTTTGCGGCCTCGTTGCCGAAAGAGCCGCGCGTGCGATGCAATTCGGGGACGGGGTGATTGAGATTGTCGCGCCGGCCGGCGTGAACGGGTTCGCCGGTCGTCTGGCCTCGATAGGCGGTTCGCGCCAGGTACCGGTCAAGGTATGCGGCGCCGACCATGTTGCCGAGGATGATCTCGGCGGTGCTCAGCCCCAGCCAGTATTCGCGTTTGCGTTCGAGCGCCGCGCGGAAGATCGCGTTGGCCGCGACTTCGGGCTCGATCACCGGCGGCACCGGCCGCGGCTGCCGCCGCATGTGCGTGCGCGCCCAGTCGAATTGCGGCGTGTTGACCGCGGGGAGGTTCACCAACGTCACGTGCACGTTGCTGCGGTCGTGAATTAACTCGCAACGGAGCGAATTGGTGAAGCCGCGGATCGCATGCTTGGCGCCGCA
>DASUKT010000417.1:0-4329 GCA_036278575.1 Pseudolabrys sp.
TTGCGACCTCCCTTGAATGCCGCAGAGCTTCATTTCCGTCGCTATCGGTAAGAACAATGCGTGGCGTGGTACTATGTTCCGAACCGGCAATATCGCGGTCGACCGCGCCCGCTCAGAGACGTGGGACACGGCGAGGCGCCGTTTTAGACGGCACCTTCACCCAAGCTTCGCCGTCGAGAACCGTGTCACCGGCCACCGAACACGTGCATGTCAATCGCGCGCGGAATTTTTCCGGAATGAGCTCGGCCACGACCACCTCGACTTTCACGGTCTCGCCGATTTTCACCGGTGCGCGAAAATTCAACGTCTGCGAAATGTACACCGCGCCCGGCCCGGGCAATCGCGTGCCGAGAACCGCGGAAATGAGGCTGGCTGTATAAAGACCGTGGGCAATGCGTGTCCCGAACGGAGTCTTGGCGGCAAAATGCTCGGACAGATGAATTGGATTGCGGTCGCCGGTGACCGCGGCAAATCCGACGACATCGGAGCTATTGATTGTTTTCGAGAGCGTTTCGGTCATGCCGACCGAGAGGTCCTCGAAAAATAAGGTTCGCAGCGCGACGGTGGTCATGTCGCTTGTGTGGGCCGTCGACAGACGATCCATAAAAACAGCACCAACGGCATATTGGCGAATGCCAGGATCGTCAAAATGCGGAGCGTTGCGTCGACACCGCCGCGCTCGAGCAACAAAGCACCGGCTGAAGGAGCAAGCGCCTGCACAATGAGACTTGGGAACGCGAGCTTACCCATAAGCCGTGGAAAGCGAATTGGCCCAAACAGAGCCAGCGGCAGCGTTCCGCGCACGATCCATGACACACCATAGCCCGCACCGTACAAGATGATGATCACGGACAGCGCCTTGAATCCGCACCACAACAACAGCAAACCTGACGCCATCAACACGCACGAAACGATCAATGTCCAAATTGGATGATAGTGCCTGCCGAACACCCGTTCGCCAAAGCGCGCGGCGACTTGCGCCGGGCCGAAAAGCATGCCGAGCGCGACTGCAGCAGCATAGTCCACGCCTCTCGCCTGCAGAAAGATCAGAAGATGCACCACGACAATCGAACCGATACCGGCTGTAAATGACATGATCAGCGCAAGCAATGTAAATACCGCCGCCTCGTTCCGCAGCGGTGACACTGTGTGTGGTCCGATCGCATCCGCTTCGGTTGCAATCCCGGATTTCCTTCGCGGGAGCACGGCGGCCTGAAGCGGCAATGACAAAAACAGATGAAGTGCGGCATAAACGAAACAGGCGTTGCGCCATCCGACGTGCTCGATCATGAACGCGCTCAGAGGCCAGCAGATGGTGCTGGCAAATCCGCCAAACAACGTCAGATTTGTGATTGGCGCCCGTGCCTCGCGGCCATAAAGGCGGCCAAGCGCAGCGAACACGGCGTCGTAGAGGCCGGTGCCCATGCCTAATCCCAACGCGACCCAGGATGCAAAATAGACCGCCGGTACGGGCGAAAGCCCGACCCCGCAAAGCCCCACCGCGTAAAGCAATGGGCTGGCCAGAAGGATCGGCCGCGCCCCGCGCGTGTCGATAAGGCGGCCGACTTGCGGTGAAATGATCCCGGCCATCAGAAGCCCGACGGTCGTTCCGCTCACGACCGTCCCAAGCGACCAGCCGGTATCGGCAACAATCGGCCCCGCAAATACCGCCGGGAAGTAAAATGATGTCCCCCACGCAAGGATTTGCGCCGTTCCGAGGGCTGTTGTCAGGGCGAGGCCGGGTAAGGGCCTCTGTGCTGTGAGTTCCAAAACGGCCGAATCCGAAAAGGGGAAAGACACTTTCTATACGACCCCAAGGCTTCCAGACGGAGGCAACGCACAGATAGAGCCATGCTGATTCGCTACCCAAGACGGTGCCGTTTTAGAGAGAAATTGAGGCCAGAACCGATTTATCTTTAATAATCAATTGTTCTTGGTATGCAAATCACGCGTAGCTGCAGCGCAATAAAATTACTTTTGCATTGCAATATAGTCCCCTATTTACGTGCCAGTTCGATTTGCCGGCCGTTCGAGCCGGAACTTCAAGAAGAGGTCCTACAATGCTTACTGCTTTTGTCCGCATGCTCCGCAACTGGCGGCGCTACAACCAAAGCCTGAATGAGCTTTCCCGCCTTGGGGATCGGGAACTGGCCGATATCGGCATCAGCCGTTCGGACATCCACACGGTCGCCTGGCGCGAGGCCCATCGGGCCTAAGCTGCCGCCTGAGGCACAATCCGAAAACGCCCGCGCGGAGCGGGCGTTTTCGTTTTATGCATGCATTGCCGCATCGGGCAGCCCGCCCTAGCTTCTGCCCATGCCTGTTGCAGACCCGGTTCATATCATCGGCGGCGGCCTTGCCGGCTCAGAAGCCGCCTGGCAGCTCGCGCAGCGAGGCATCGCCGCGGTGATCCATGAAATGCGGCCGGAGCGCACGACCGCCGCCCACAAGACCGCCAACCTCGCCGAACTCGTCTGCTCGAATTCATTCCGTTCCGACGATAAAGAGCACAACGCGGTCGGTCTTCTTCATGAGGAGATGCGGCGGCTCGGCTCGTTGGTCATGCACGCGGCTGACACTAACCAGGTCCCGGCCGGCGGCGCGCTCGCCGTCGATCGCGACGGATTTTCCGCTGCGATCACGAACGCGCTGGAACAGCAGCCGAATATCACCATCGCGCGCGAGGAGGTCAGCGAGCCGCCATCGGATTGGGGCAGCGTGATCGTTGCAACGGGTCCGCTCACATCCCAAGCGCTGGCATCGACTATCCGGCGGCTCAGCGGGCAAGACGCCCTCGCTTTCTTCGATGCAATTGCCCCGATCGTTCACCGCGACACGATCGATTTCGGCACTGCGTGGTTTCAGTCCCGCTACGACAAAACGGGCCCCGGCGGCTCCGGCGCCGACTACGTCAACTGCCCGCTCGACCGGGAGCAATACCGTGCCTTCGTCGCCGCGCTTCTCGTTGGCGAGAAGACATCGTTCCACGAATGGGAAACATCGACGCCTTATTTCGATGGCTGTCTGCCGATCGAAGTCATGGCGGAGCGCGGACCCGAAACGCTGCGGCACGGGCCGATGAAGCCCTTCGGACTCACCAATCCGCACCGGCCAGATGTCAAACCCTATGCCGTTGTGCAACTCCGCCAGGACAACAGCCTCGGCACGCTGTTCAACATGGTCGGCTTCCAAACCAAACTGAAACATGCCGAGCAGGTTCGCATTTTTCGCACGATTCCTGGCCTTGAACAGGCCGAGTTTGCGCGGCTCGGCGGGCTGCATCGCAACACATTTCTCAATTCGCCGAGGCTGCTCGACGGTACGCTGCGGCTCAATGCCGAGCCGCGCCTGCGCTTTGCCGGCCAGATTACCGGCTGCGAAGGCTATGTTGAATCGGCCGCCGCCGGTTTGCTGGCGGGACGCTTCGCGGCGGCAGAACAGCTTGCCGAACCGTTACGTCCACCACCGCCAACCACCGCTCACGGCGCGCTGCTTGCGCACATCACCGGCGGTCACGTCCTGACGATCGACGCCGGTCCGTCTTCGTTTCAGCCGATGAACGTGAACTTCGGCCTGTTTCCGCCACTGCCGTCGGTGCCTGAATTCGATCCGCAAGGACGGCAGTTCGGCCGCGGCTCGGCCAAAAATCTCGCCCGCAAGGCGGCGCTCAGCCGGCGGGCGTTGGCTGATCTTGAACATTGGCTGCGTGGCGATGAGCTGCGCTCCGCCGCAGCTGAATAGGCAACCGTGCTTTCACGCAAAGATGCGGCTGGGCTTGTGCGCGGCACGCCATAAGCGCCATTGCCGCCGCCATCGCGGCGCTGCCGTCAATTTGAAAGGATCGTCGCCAAGTCTTTCGAGACGCATGAGCAGCGGCCGCACCAAAGCGATCGGCAATATCGCCGGCAGAATAAAAGTTGGTAGAGCGGAAAAGTCTGGCTGCGCGGCGTTCAGGTGACCTTCGGCGCAAACTCGCAACTCGGCAATCGCCTTCCGCAATTCCTGAGTTGGCCGTCCGCCAAGAGCGGTCTGCGGCGTCGCGCCGTGCCGCAGTAATAAATCGAGTGGCATGCACATCCGGCCATGCGCGACATCGCGGGCGAAATTGCGCAGCACGCCCGCTATCGAATAGGCAATCCCGGCGTGACGAATAACGGCACTTGCCGCCACGGAACGGCCGCCGAGAATATCGGCGGCAAGCGCAAACACCGTCGCTTCGGTTCGTTCCGCGTAAATCTCGAGATCGAGCAATCCGGCAAACGGCTGTTCGTAAAAATCAAAGGCATGGCCGTCGATAAGCGCAGAAAGCGTTTGAATGTCGATGCCGTG
>DASUKT010000418.1:0-4435 GCA_036278575.1 Pseudolabrys sp.
TCGTCGAATAAATAGATGCCGAGAATGGCGGTACCGACGGCGCCCGTTCCAGTCCATATCGCGTAAGCCGTCCCAACCGGCAGTGACCGCAAGGCAATTCCCAGCAACGCCAGGCTTAGCGCCATTGCGGCAACTGTAAGCAGCGAGGGCACGAGGCGAGAAAAGCCTTCCGTGTATTTCAATCCGATCGCCCACGCGACTTCAAACAAACCCGCTACCAGCAAATAAACCCAAGCCATGCTCACTCTCCTTGAGCGGCCTTACTCCGGCATTCCTGTGTGTTCGACGTTCGGTTGCAGCAGTACGCATGCCGCGGCTGCAAAGATCATGACAAATCCCACGATGTCGGTCGCCGTCGGCCTTTCGCCAAGCATCAAGGTAGAGGCGACAACTCCGACCACCGGAACGAGCAGCGTTCCCAGCGACGCCGTGATGGTCGGCAGCTTCGCGACGATGGACCACCACAGGAAATGGGCGAGGCCGACGCCTATCAATCCGATAAACAGGATCGCAAAGACTGCCGGAGCGTGGATGGGCCACACGTGCGGATAGCCTTCGACGAAAATCATGCCCACTGCCGTGACCAGCGTGCCGACCGTCAACTGCCATGCCGCGTTGGTCAATGGATCGACATTGATGTCGGCCCATTTGATGTAAATCGTTGCCATGGTCCACGCGAAGGCGCAACCGAGTGAAAAGAACACGCCAAGCGGCAAGCCGGCGTCGAACAGAGGCCGCACGAGAATGGCGAGGCCGCAGATGCATAAGGCGAGCGCAAGCATTCGTATTTTTCCGAGCCGCTCGCCGAGCAACAGCCATGCCAAGGCCGTAGACCAAATCGGCATCGAGTAGGTGATGATGACCGCGCGTGACGTTGCCCCATTCAGCTGCGCGAAGGCCGAGCAGATATTGAAAACCGCAACATTGAAAAATCCGGCGAGCGCGATGTGCTTGAGCTCGGAGAGCTTGACGGCGAGTACGCGGCCGCTAAGCGGCACCGCGATCAGCAATGCCACGGCGCCGATGCCGTTGCAGACGAACCGCAGGCTCCACGGCGGCACTTCCTTGAGGGCGAACGCGGCGGCGATCCAATTGAAGCCCCAGGCGAACGCAAGCAAGAACACCAGCAATCGGGCTGATCGGCCGGCGGCAAGGCGCGGGGATGCAAGGGTTTGGATTTTGCTCAAGGCGTCAGACAAGGCGCGTGTCAAAATCTCGGTCGCCGGAGATCGGCGGGATTGTTGCCCGCTTACCCGAATGCGGCTCGCCGCCATAGCCTCATCAATGTGCGGCATCGCTGAAATGCAATTTCGCCGGGCAGCGGGGTGGAAACTTCGCGCGAGTCGGCGGCAACGTGCCGTGTTGCACGCCATGGGGCCGTATGTTAGCTAGCCGCTCGATTTTCGAGAGTTTCCGCGGCCTTGCGCGTCGTTCTCGATAATCGGAATTCCCTCTTGGATTCCAAGAGTTTGCGCCGCTTCCCCCGCGACGGCGTATGGCTTGCGGATAACAAGCAAAAAACGGGCGGCACGTGGCAGGCGAAGACCCGATCATTTCCGGCATGGCAGGGCGTTATGCGCATGCGCTGTTCGAACTCGCCCGCGACGAGAAGGCCATCGACGCGGTGAAGCAGGACCTGGAAAAGTTCGATGCCATGCTTGCCGACAGCGCCGACCTGAGCCGCGTGGTGCGCAGCCCGGTCTTCGATGCCGACGTGCAATTGAAGGCTCTGTCGGCCATCCTCGACAGGGCGGAAATAAGAGGCTTGGCCGCGAATTTCCTGCGCGTGATTACGACCAACCGACGGCTGTTCGCGGTCCGCGACATGATCCGCGGCTACCGCGCGCTGGTCGCCCGCCACAGAGGCGAGGTCTCCGCGCAGGTGACCGTTGCCGAGAAGATGAGCGATAAAAACATGGATGCGCTCAAAAGCGCGCTTAAATCGGTTACCGGCGGCAAGGACGTCGACCTCGATCTCCAGATCGATCCTGCCATCATCGGCGGTCTGGTCGTGAAGGTCGGCAGCCGCATGGTCGACAGCTCGCTGCGCACCAAACTCAATGCAATCAAGATTGCGATGAAAGAGGCCCGCTGATGGATATCCGAGCCGCAGAAATTTCCGCCATTCTGAAGGAGCAGATCAAGAACTTCGGCCAGGAAGCCGAAGTATCCGAGGTCGGACAGGTCCTTTCGGTCGGCGACGGCATCGCCCGCGTCGATGGCCTGGACAACGTCCAGGCCGGCGAGATGGTCGAGTTCGAGAACGGCGTGCGCGGCATGGCGCTCAACCTCGAAATCGACAACGTCGGCATCGTGATCTTCGGCAACGATCGCGAGATCAAGGAAGGCCAGACCGTCAAGCGCACGGGCGCCATCGTGGACGTACCGGTCGGCAAAGGCCTGCTCGGCCGCGTCGTCGATGCGCTCGGCAATCCGATCGACGGCAAGGGTCCGATCAAGGCCGACGAGCGCAAACGCGTCGACGTGAAAGCGCCCGGCATCATTCCGCGCAAATCGGTGCACGAGCCGATGGCGACCGGCTTGAAGGCGATCGACGCGCTCATTCCGATCGGCCGCGGCCAGCGTGAGCTGATCATCGGTGACCGGCAGACCGGCAAGACCGCGATCGCGCTCGATACGATCCTCAACCAGAAGCCCCTCAATGCGCAGCCGGATGAAAAGATCAGGCTCTATTGCGTCTATGTCGCGGTCGGCCAGAAGCGCTCGACGGTCGCGCAGTTCGTGAAGGTGCTGGAAGAGCAGGGCGCGCTCGACTACTCGATCGTGGTTGCCGCCACCGCATCCGATCCGGCGCCGATGCAGTTCCTCGCGCCGTTCGCCGGCTGCACGATGGGCGAATACTTCCGCGACAACGGCATGCACGCGGTCATCATCTACGACGATCTGTCGAAGCAGGCCGTCGCCTATCGCCAGATGTCGCTGCTGCTGCGCCGTCCGCCGGGCCGCGAAGCCTATCCGGGCGACGTGTTCTACCTGCATTCGCGCCTGCTCGAGCGCGCCGCCAAGATGAACGACGCCAACAAAGCCGGTTCGCTCACCGCGCTTCCGGTGATCGAAACGCAGGCCAACGACGTGTCGGCTTACATTCCGACTAATGTGATCTCGATTACCGACGGGCAGATCTTCCTTGAGACCGACCTGTTCTACCAGGGCATTCGACCGGCGGTGAACGTCGGCCTTTCGGTGTCGCGCGTCGGCTCGTCGGCGCAGACCAAGGCCATGAAGAAGGTTGCCGGTCGCATCAAGGGTGAGCTCGCGCAGTACCGCGAGATGGCGGCGTTCGCGCAGTTCGGCTCCGACCTCGATGCGACGACTCAGCGCCTGCTCGCGCGCGGCTCGCGTCTCACCGAGCTTCTGAAGCAGCCTCAGTTCTCGCCGTTGAAGATGGAAGAGCAGGTGTGTGTGATCTACGCCGGCGTCAACGGCTATCTCGACAAATTCGAGGTGTCGCAGGTGCGCAAGTTCGAGAACGGCCTGCTCTCGCTGTTGCGCACCAAGCATGCCGACCTGCTCGACAGCATCCGCAAGAGCGGCGACCTCTCCGATGCGGACGCGGCCAAGCTCAAGGACGTGGTCGACGGCTACGCCAAGAGCTTTGCGTGATGCTCGATTGCCCGGCCTCGCCTTCTGTTACCCTCCCCCTTGTGGGAAGGGTCGGCGCGCGTGAGCGCGCCGGGGCGGGGGTATTTGCCGTGACTTCTTTAGCCACCCCCCTCCCTAACCCTCCCCCACAAGGGGGGAGGGAACAGGCCGGAGCAAGCTGCTACTAATGGCTTCCCTCAAGGACATGCGCGTTCGCATCGCCGCGACCAAGGCGACGCAGAAGATCACCAAGGCCATGCAAATGGTCGCGGCCTCGAAGCTGCGCCGCGCGCAGGCGGCGGCGGAAGCGGCGCGTCCTTACGCGGAACGCATGGCCAAGGTGCTGGGCTCGATCGCCTCGGTTGTTGCCGGCAGCGATTCCGCACCCAGGTTGCTCGCCGGCACCGGCAGCGACAACGTTCATCTGCTTGTGGTCTGCACGGCCGAGCGTGGTCTCTGCGGCGCGTTCAATTCATCCATCGTGCGGCTCGCGCGCGAACGCATCAACGCGCTCGCCGGCCAAGGCAAGCAGGTGAAAATCCTTTGCGTCGGCCGCAAAGGCGCCGAACAACTCAGGCGCCAGTACGGCAAACAGATTCTCGAAGTTGTCGAGTTGCGCGGCGTCAAGCAGATCGGCTTTGAGCAAGCCGACATGATCGCAAGGAAAATCGTCGAGCTGTTCGATAAAGGTGAATTCGACGTCTGCACGCTGTTCTTCGCGCGTTTCCGCTCGGTGATTGCGCAGGTTCCGACCGCGCAGCAGATCATCCCGCCGGTGTTCGAGCAGGCGGCAGAGGCAGGGCCCGCCGCGGCTTACGAATACGAGCCGGAA
>DASUKT010000419.1:0-11952 GCA_036278575.1 Pseudolabrys sp.
CTCGGGAACTTTCTTTGAGACCGATGGCATTCCATTTCTCACGTTCAACGATCCGCGCAGTTTCGTGCCAGGAATGCCGCTTGCCGCCTATGCCGGTTTGCGGGCGACGTTTTGACGCCGATATTGCCGCACATCCTCACGGCGACGCCGCGCGGTTCTACCCGTGAAACCGCCAGCACAGTTCATCGGCTTGACCATCCTTTGTTTAAGCCTCTCCGCCGTTTGTAGCGTGCGCGCCGCGGAATTCGAC
This sequence comes from Pseudolabrys sp., assembly GCA_036278575.1. Lineage (GTDB taxonomy): Bacteria > Pseudomonadota > Alphaproteobacteria > Rhizobiales > Xanthobacteraceae > Pseudolabrys. The sequence goes on from DASUKT010000419.1 coordinate 251, forward strand.
ACCGAGCATTTGTTCGCGTTTAGTGTCGGAACAGATGTCGGCGACCCCGGGGAAAAGGAGATCGAGGCGGCCGTCGGCGGGCGGTTCGGCAAAAGCAGCGGGACTTTTTCCGCACTGAGCAGCGATCTGACCCTTCAATACATCCCGGCCCGCAACCTCATCGTCGAATTCTCGGCAATGGGAGACAGTCACCGCATCGAGCGCGTTCCAGACCTTGTTGACCGCAACGCGACGACATTCGGCGGAGCCTCTTTCGCCGTCACTTATCGCTTGCTCAGCCGCTCAACCGATGGCGTGGGTCTTGCTGCGTTTGCCGAGCCGCATTGGACGCGCATCGATGAGGATAGTGGTGCTCCGACCGATGGTTACGGGACTGATCTTGTCCTCGCGCTCGACAAGGAGATCGTGCCGGACCGGGTGATCGGGGTGCTCAATGTCCGTTTCGAGCCAGAGTTCGCCCGATCGAAAGACGACGGTTCCTGGTCACGTGAAAATACGGTCGGCTTGGGCGGCGCCCTCATGTTCAGGCTGAGCGACAACGTGTTTGCCGGATTGGAAACGCGCTATCTGCGCCGCTACGATGCGATCAGCTTCCGCGATTTCGCCGGACAAGCTTTCTATTTCGGCCCGAGCGTCTCGATCGCGCTCTCCGAGCGCGCATGGCTGACGTTCGGCTGGAGCCGGCAAATTGCCGGACAGTCTTCCAGCGGCAACGGCCCATTGGACCTGATCAATTTTGATCGCCAGCAGGCGCGCCTGGCGATTGGTGTGTCATTTTAGCGCGGACGCTACCCAGCTTTGCCGAGATCCCATTGGCTCAGCCGAGCGGCAGCGGCCCAAAAATAAACCTTCCCGTCCATTTTGAACGGGAAGGTTTTCAAATCTTGCGCTCTGAGCTTTCGTATTTCGCGCCGCGAAATACCGTTTGCCCCGCGGCAGGTCAGATCAGAATTCAGCCGGAAGATAACCGTTGATTTCCAAGCCGATGCAAATCTCGACCAAAGTCGGAGTTGTCCAAGCCATGGTTTCCCTCCTCGGATCGTCACCACGCAGCAAAGAGTATACGTCTTCGTCGTGTACCTGACAACACTACGGCAACGCACCAGTTCCTGCTAGCGCTGACCCAAGCAGCGCCAACGCTGCGGCGGGCGCACTCGCAGCAGCGGCCGAACGCACGGTTTGCATGACGTCGATCAAGCGGTCGAAGCCGATGCATTTGCGGCCTAGCCGGCGTGCGACCTCGTGCAAGACGGTTTCACCGATGCCCGCAACCACCATCGACGTGTCCGACGGAAGCTGATTCTGCGACAGTACGAGCATCGCACCATCGCTGATCGCACGGATTTGCGCTTCCGCGAACCACTGCGCGAGCGCAGTCCAGGCCGGCCCGTCAGCGTCACCGCGATCATGCCCGATCATGCGGGCAAGCCTTGCTTCGGATGCTTCGACGGTCTTTTCGCGGCCATCGGCGGTCATCATTTGATCGGCCCCTTCAGGAAGGGTGCCGAGAATCCGATGGACATCCCCCATGTTGGAAAAATTTTCGTGAACGAGGCCTGTCCAACTCCCCGCAAATGGCGCCGTTTCCGCTGTTGCCATCAGAAAGCTGCGTACCACGCCGGTGTAAACCAGTTCGCCAGTCGCAAGACGCTCGGCATCCGTATAGCCACGGGCCGCCACCGTGTTGCTTACAATCGGAATGATATCCGTTGTTGTCGAACCGAGGTCGATGAGCAGTGCCGAACTGATCGTCTTTGCGACAATCGACGCGCTGGCAAACCAGTTTGCGGAAGCGATATCGGTGACATGCCCGCCCACATCCGCAGGCGATATGAATCCGCCTCTGCCCGCGTACACGGCGACTTCGCCGAGCTCGCGTACCGCCGTTGCAGTGAGGCTGAGCGCGCCCTCGGTGCGTGATGAGAACGTATCGGCCAATTCGCCCGTCATTGTGATGACATGGCGGTCGGCGCTTCCAATCCGCGCCTTTGCTTCGGCGAAAGATTGTGCGAGACGCTCCAGACCAAATCGCAGCGGCGCCGCGACCTGAATTGCGGCAACGACCTGCCCCTCTTCGGCCCGCGCCGCTTTCAGGTGTGCGCCGCCGATATCCCACCCAACGACCGTGGCCATCTGACTATGTGCCCTGCGCAATAACGGCGGTGAAATTAAAAGCAGCTCCTCTTGACGGGCAAGTTCGGCTAGTGTGAGGACCCGGCATGGATATTATTCCAGTTATTGACCTTAAGGGTGGAACGGTTGTGCATGCTCGGCGCGGGCAGCGCGACCTGTATCGGCCGATACAAACGCCACTGGCCGCAAGCAGCAATCCAGCCGATGTTGTCGGCGGATTGTTGGGTCTTCATCCGTTCACGACGTTCTATGTAGCCGATATCGACGCGATCACCGGCGCGGGAGACAACCGGACTGCGGTCGCCCGGATCAAGCAGGCCTTTCCCCATGTGCGGCTCTGGGTGGATAGTGGCGTCGCGAATATCGAAGCCGCGGTGGATTGGCTGGCGCAAAGCTCTGATTTCCTCGTGGTTGGGAGCGAAACCCTACGCAACGCAGCCATGCTCGATCGTTTTGGGAGCAACGAACGCGTTGTGCTTTCGCTCGATTTTCGTGGGACAGACTTTCAAGGCCCTCCGGACCTGTTGACGAACGCCGATCACTGGCCGGCGCGCGTGATCGTGATGACGCTTGACCGCGTCGGCAGTCATACAGGCCCGGACTTCGCACGCCTGCAGGCAATCAAGGCGATGGCTGCCACCCGCAAGCTCTACGCCGCGGGTGGGGTACGCGGCTTGGCGGACTTATGCGCACTCGCGCAAGCAGGCATCGGCGGAGCCCTTGTCGCTTCGTGCCTGCACAGCGGTGATCTCACAGCAGCCGATCTCGCGCGACTCTCGTCGGCGAACACGAGTGGCGAGCCACGATAACGTGACTCGCCGCAACTGCTGCTGGTTCGCTTACGCTGCGAACGGATGCTTGACCTGATCGCGCTTGGCGACGACCTCGGCCACCTTCGGCTCGCCGGCGATGGCGCGGGCGAGCGCTTCCTTGGTGGCGCGATAGTTGTAATCCTGAATCTTCTTGTCGTCCGCGGCTTCCCAGTGGATGAAGACGCCGACGCAGCAGAACAGATTATCGGCTTCATCCTGTGGGATCACGCCCTCGGCAACGCTGTCGGCCACCGCCTTTGCAACCGCATGCTGCGCAGGCCCGAACATCTGCACAGCCTGCTTCGCGCCTTTGATCGTGACCTTGTTGAACAGCACGGTCGCGGGTTTGCACAGAAGGTTCGGCGCCACGACGGCGAGCAGCGACGTAAATCCGTCTTTGTTGTTGGTCAGACAATTGGCGAACGCGGTTTCGGCGGCACTTCCACGTGGCCCAATGATGAGATCGATGTGAGCGACTTCGTTGCCCTCGCCGACCAAAGATTCTCCGACGCACAGTCCGTTAACTTTTGCCATCGCCATCTCCTCCCAAGGAAAAGAAAAACTCGTACCGCGCGCCAAGCCTGCGGCGCCCGGAGGAACGGCTATCCTTGTTATCAGCGTCCGGGTCCCGGACCGGTTAGCCAGATAGCGGCGGAAGACTTTCCGCAACGCAAAGTCAATCACCGATAGGCTTCGGCGGCAAGATGCCTCGCAAATGATGCGCGAAAACCGTCGCAACTGTGAGATCGGCGCTCGTTCCTGGATTGATCCCGGCCTGCTTGAGCTCTGCGTCCCACGCGAGAAGGATGGGCATGATTTCGTCTAATTCGTCGGCATGTCGCACCTTTGCTTGCAGACCGGTTGCCTCGCGGCGGACTTGTTCGGCTGTGGCAACGCCGTGCTTGCGCACGATATGCGTATCCGGAAATGCGGCGAGAAGGCCGAGATAGGCTGCTACCGTGGCCTTTCGGCGATCCGCGGATGCCCGACGTTCGGCGGCATAGAGAGCCTCGCCTATCTCGAACACATCGGCGAAATTGGTCACGTATTGCCGCGCGATACGGTCACGATCGGATGCTTCGGCCATCGCCTCGCGCAAGCTCACCGCTGCCGGCTGAAATACGTCATGCCGTTCGCTTCGCCCTAACCCGCCGGGCGACGCGCGCACAATCGCGCGAAAGGCGAATTCGGCGTCATCGCGGTCAAGTTTCTGCAGCACGTCTGACAACGATGCACGCAAATTGGGTCGATCCGCTTCGGCTGCGGCCGCGAGGGGCGCGCAGAGCAGAATGATGCCCAAGTTCGTATTCACGCCCACCGCTGCGAAGCCTGCCTCAACCGCGCGGAAAATACGCACGCCGACACGCGCTCGTGGCATGGCGAGCGGCCGCGCCGCCGCCGCGGCACTGCGCTCGAAATCACCCGCCGTCATGCGATGGCCATCGGCAAACGCATGCACGTTGCCCGGCTTGGGCGCCTCAAGTTCGTCACGGCAGGCTTGCACGAAAGCGGCGGCAATCCGCCCAGATTGCGTGGTTAAATCCGACCGCTCAGGCACCTTGCCGCGCCTGCATTGTGACGCTTGCAGTCAGATCGCCGGCAAGCACCGCCGCGATGTCGATCGATGTAGTCCGCTGCAAGCCCGACCACGCGGGCATGCTGTTCACCTCGAGAATGGTAGGCCGGGCGTCGCGGTCGTAGATGATATCGACGCCGGCGAAATCGGCGCCCACCGCCCCGGCCGCTGCAATCGCGAGGTCCCGCATGATGCCATCGGCAACCGCCGCAACCGGCTTGCCGCCGCGTTTCACGTTCGTCACCCAGTGTGACGAATGACGCATCATCGCGGCGACGACACGCCCGCGCGACACCAGTACGCGAAAATCGTGGAAGCGGTCGTGCTCCACCGCAATGAAGCGCTGCAAATAGTAGACGCCGGATACCTCATGAGCAGCAGGGAGATCCTCAACATTTCGTATCAGCCGCAGGCCCCTGCCCTGTGATCCAAATAATGGCTTGAGCACAAGCGGCGCGCGGTCGCGCTGAATGATTTCCGCCGCTGCCTCGCGCGATTCCATCGCCCACGTCTGCGGTGTCGGCAGACCCGCACGCGCCAGCAGAAAACTCGTCATAGATTTGTCAACGCATCGCTCGATGGCGCGCGCGCTGTTCAACACCGGAATCCTGAGTTCGGAAAATGCGTGCAAAACGCCGAGCCGCAGCGTCACGGATTCGAACGTTCCGCCAGACATGTCGCGCACGAGCACCGCGTCCGGAAGATCGGCTTCGAAACCTGGAAGCACGAGTCCGCTTGCGCTTGCCGTATCAACGCGGCAATCCGCGAGCCGCAATCGCTGCGTCTTCACGCCCAAGCCGGCGAGGGCTTTTGCAAGCGAGCGAACGTGCCAATCGTCCGCATCTGCAACGATGGCGACGGTTGCAACGGTCGCACGGACCTGCGGGACCGCTGTGTCAGGAGAAGGACGCATCGAGCAGCTTCAGATTAAGTTGGCCGAAATGAAAACTTTCGCCGGTTTCCAGCGCCATCACAGTAACCTGCGCCGGACTGAACAGCATCGGGTCGATTGCGTAGAAGTCGCCTTTGAAACGCTTGAAGATCTCGGCAAACGGCAGTCCATAGTCGCGCGAGCGCTCGCTCGGCAGTTGCTCCGCCAAGGCGCGGGCGTCGGCCGCGGGACCCGTAACCATGAGCTGGACACGCCCGGCGTAAATGATCGCGTCATTGGTGCGGCCCATCGCCGTCACAAAATCCGGATGAGGCGGCGCCAAGGGCGCGGCGCCCATCCCTTCCACGATCCGTTCGAGCGGGAAGCTCAATTCGTGCGCCTTATGCAGCGCCACCTCGAGTACGCGCGCAACGACTTGCGTCGCCCCGGCAAGGCTCTGGGTTGGTGCATAGAGGAACGTCAGCGCGTGCGGATCGAGCGCAGAGGCCTGTGCCACCTTTTGCACGACCTCCCGCGGCGGCGGCCGAGAACTCTCCAGCACCAGTGCGCCGGTGGTTGCCCTGTCGCGATAGCCAAGCGTTTCAAACAGCGGCTCGACGCGCGCGAGCGCCCTCGCTGGGCCGGACCCGAGTGCAAAGAAAGCATCTTTGCCTTCTCCGTGGGTCAAACGCCACCCAGCATATTGGCTTGCAAGACAAGCAACGATCGGGTTTGCCGAATGAACCTGCAGCGTCCACGGCCAGCGCGGGGCGGCGCTGCTGGATGTCAGTTGCAGCGTGCCCAATCCGCCCATGGCAATTTTCGCAAGCTCCAATCCGGCCGCGATGCTTCCCTGCGTCGCACTGCCGGCGTCGATCAACGTCTCGCCGCCCTCGCCGTGCGAAATCACGATTTTGAGCTCTGCCGCCGCAGCTTTGACCTTCTCGATCAGCGCAGAGGCACGGGTGTTCACACTCATCGTCGCTGAAAAGGTCATCACACCCTTACATCGAGCAATTCATGCACGGCGGCGATTCTCTCCTCGACCAGACGTCGCGCCGACCGAAAATCCGGCGCACGTGCAAAAACGGAGCACACCGGCTGCCCGGCTTTGATCTGGCTGCCGGCAAGCGGCCGGTCGGCTGTCCAATCCGCCCACTCAGTCGACGGCGCTAGCAGATCGCGTTCAGCATACACGATCGCACCCGCTAGGGCGCTCCCATAGATAGGAGCTTGCGACGGCAGCACGCCGGCGCACGCCTCCACGTGAACTGCAAACAGGGATTTCTCTTCCATCTCGAACAAATCGAATGTTGCGCTCGGCCGCGGATTTATCTCAAGCAGATGGAACGTGCCGCCATCGACCATAAAATCGGCGCTGTTCAATCCCTTGAGCGCAATCTCGCGACAGATGCGCGTCGCCGCGCTGATGATAGACGCCTTTATTCCCTCGTCGAGTTCAGCCGGACGGACCGCGCCGCCATAGCGGAATGGGTGCTTTGGCGTCGGCGCAGACCATTGCGCCGTGAAGCCGAGCACCATCACGTCTCCCTCGCCATTGCACAGCATGAGTGCCGACACAGGAACCCCATCAATCCGCCGTTGGAAGTAATAATCCTTACCACCGTCGGCCACCGTGTCGGCTGCCCGGATATGCCAGCCACCCGAGCCGCCGGCGCGTTTGACCACCCAATTCGTCTTATTGGCCGGCGGCGACAGTGAGGTTTCCGGGTGCGGGACGTCTGCGGAAGCGCAGATTGCGGCAAGCTCCAATGGGTTCTTGATACGCGCGACGACCTCGGCCATGTTGCCGAGTAAATTCCAGCGCTCGTTTATGCGGGCCAGCAGCCCGGCATCGTCCTCAAATCCGCTGCCGCATACGATCCCGGTGCAGTCTCGCCCCGCAAGCAAATCGTCGAGCGCTGAGATCAGTTTATTGCCGTTGATCGGACGACTGAGATCGACCAGCGTATGGCCCTCCGCCACGGCAAGCGTGTCCTGATCGCCGAAACGATCGGCGACCAACGGAATGTACCCGCCGCGCCGTGCCGACATGGCGAGCGCGCGGCCTGACTCCGCGGCGATCAGCACCAACTTTGCCTTATCCATTGAGCTCGCGCGCGAGCACGAAAGCATCGCAGAAATCGAAGCACACCGGCTTTTCCGCTTCGATCATTTTTTTGAACAGGCCAAATTCGGTTTTGTATTTGATGTTGCCGATCGCAAGCGGACCAACACCCATTGTGCCTTTTGCGTTGAACGCGGTGCCGTTCGCCATCATATCCAATCCTTCCACACCTGACGGCGGAACAGCGTTGACATCCGCGACGATCAGAAGATTGGCGGCTGTTTCGACCTGCGCCCGCGAAAGAATTTGCACGCCGGCACGGCCGGCACACAGCGCAACGTTGTTTTGTGCCAAAATTGCCTGTTTTTTCTCGTCGTCGCTTCCGTCCGCCGCGCGAACGTCGGCCTCGAACCGCTTTTTGATCTCGCGAGCGCCTTCGCTGACCCGGCGGTCGCCGTCATAGCCAACCATTGTCACGTCGGCTCCTTGCAGCGCCGCGATCACCGCGGAAGAGAAGCCGACGACGCCCGTTGCCCCGAATACGGCAACGCGCATACCTTTAAGTTCGCGGTTTTTCTTCTCATGCAGCAACTTCTCCACGCAAGCGACCATGGCCGCGGCGGTCGTGAACGAGCCGGCCGGGTCGGCGAAGAACGAAATACCGAAAGGTGGCACCAAAGCTTTCCTCGCAGCCGCCAACATGTCGAGCGCCTCGATTGCCTGCTTGCCGCCGAAAAAAATTCCCGTTTTGAAGCCGGTCTTTGGCGGACGCGAAAACATGGCGTCCTGAACGAGTCCCGTCACTTCGTTGGGTTTGACGTCCGTGTGCGGGATGACCGCATCGAAACCGGCATCGACCGCCATGTTGATGTCGAATGGGCTCACATGCCTGAGCGGCGTCAGGAAATGCAGGATGTGCTTGTCGGCCACGGCAATCTCCCAAGAGGTTACGAGTGGGTGGCTACTGCGGCAGCCCCGGCCGTTATCTCTGCGCCGCGGTTGAGCCCCTTGCAAATCCTGATCTCGAGACCGCGGCAGCGCGGGTGTTTGCGCGCAAACTCCGCAAGACGCATCGCCTCAGCGTCCGATCCAGCGAATGCAAAGCCTGTCGGACCCCATGAGCTTTGGCCAATGCCGACAGCGCCCTCACCTTCGAGTAGTTGAAGCGCGGCAGCAATCTCAGCGCTTGCAAACGACCGGCCACCTTGCAATGGAGCAAAGTAGGCGCCGAGTAACGCCTGCATCCGCTTGATCGCGCCGGCGAAGGTCACGAGATCGCCCTCGGCCACCGCTGGCAATGTCTGCATCAAGACCAGCCGGCAGATCTGGGCCGCATCGGCGGCCGGAAACGGAGGTAATTTGTCGAACGCCGCGGTTTCGTCTTTGCCGTGCAATCCGGCCCGCGCAGGATCGAGAATAAGCACGATACGCCAGGTTTCGGGAAAAGGCATGTGGCTGATGATCGGCGCCGCGCCCGGCCGCGCTCCATGCCCGCCATCGACGACGAGGCCGCCGGACTCGAACAGCCCTATGCCGACGCCGGAGCGGCTGCCGCGCCCCAATCGAAGTGCATCCGCGCGGATATCGAGCGGCAATCCGTGCAATCGTCGAATCCCTGCCGCGATGGCAAGGGCCAACAACGTTCCCGAGCCAAGACCGGAATGACTCGGTACCGCCTCTAGAACATCCACACGATAGTCGCCGTCGATCCCGAGGAAATCACGCATGCTGTCGAGATGTCCGCGTGCACGTTGGCTGTCGGGGCCTCTAACTTGCGTTTCCGTTGCACGCGCGATCTTTATACACGTGCGCAATTCACTGATGGAGAGGCCGATGCTCCCGAACCTCCGTCCGACTCCGCCATTCAGGTCCAGAAAACCAAAATGTAGCCGGGCCGGTACGCTGACCGTCACACTGTGTGGCGCATCGATCAACCAAACACTCCTAACACTAGAAATTGGGGTTTTTTGCCCGACAATCCGGGATTAGACTGCGGCATCAGGACTCGATTGGCAATCGGGCAAACTTGCTGCAGTTCGAAAGAGTTGCCGTCATGACATCCGAGCAGACCAAAGAACGTACGTATACCGATGACGAAGTTACAACGCGTCTCGCCCGTGAGCTTCCGCATTGGCGGCTGGAAGGTGGCTGGATTCGCCGCAAGTACCGCACCAACAGCTGGAAAGGGACGCTGATGGTCATCAATGCAGTCGGCCATTTGGCGGAGGCGGCATGGCACCATCCCGATCTTACGGCCTCCTATGCCTGGGTGGAGGTCCGGCTGCAAAATCATGCCGCAAAGGGAATCACCGACAAGGATTTCGAGCTCGCGAAGAAAATCGAGGACGTCGTGCAGTGGCAGCCGGGCAAAGAAGGCGGCGCGCTTGAAGGCACGCCCGAAAAAGATCAGCGGTTCGCCTACATCAAGTACGACGCGTAAGCGCTGCGCGCGAGGAGAAACCGGGATGGCGGGTGCCTGGATCAAGGGCAAAACCGCAACGCTTGAAGCCGCAACCAACGAGGCGGCAAAGCTACTGCGGGCGAGCCGCATGCCGCTCATCGCCGGACTTGGCACCGATGTTGCGGGTGCGCGTGCCGCCATCGCGCTTGCACGGAAAATCGGAGCGGTGATCGATCACATGCATTCGACGGCGCTCTTGCGCGATCTCGATGTCATGCGCGAGTCCGGCATGATGATTACGACGCCGAACGAAGCGCGCCTGCGCGCCGATTTGCTGCTGCTGGTCGGACCGGGGTTGGTCGAAGCTTGGCCTGAAATACCGAAACGTCTGTTTGAAAGACCGGGGACGCGTACCAAGCGCCGAATCGTATGGCTCTGCCCGGGCCAATCTGGCGCCGACATTGCGGCGCGATGGAAAATCGACGTGATCGGCGAGAATCCGGCCGATCTGCCGGTCATGCTCTCGGCACTGCGCGTGCGCGCGCGCATCGCTGGAAATCCGGTTGCAAGCAAAGCACCTCATTGGCAGAAAATCGACGCGCTTGCATCGGAGCTCGCGCAGGCACGATTTGGGGTCGCCGTCTGGTCGGCGCTGCAGCATGATGAACTTACGATCGAGATGCTGTGCGGCCTGGTAAAAGACCTCAACGCGACGACGCGGTTTTCGAGCCTGCCGCTTGCACCGCCTGATAACGCGGCGGCCGTGCAACAAGTAAGCGGCTGGATAACCGGTTTTCCGGTGCGCACCGGTTTCGGCCGCGGCTATCCGGAGCACGACCCATGGCGCTTCGACGCTGTCCGCCTCGTCGACAGCGGTGAAACCGACTGCGCCTTGTGGATTTCCGCCTTTCGTCCCGTGGCTCCGCCATGGAAACGTGATGTGCCGATCATCGCGCTTACGAATGGACCTGACAGCTTTGAGCGGCCTCCCACAGTCGCAATTTCGGTCGGCCGGCCCGGAAGCGATCATGACAGCGTCGAATATCTCGCCGCCACAGGAACGCTTGTGTCCGTGACTGCGCGCGCACGTACCGACACCATCTCAGTTGCGGATGCGATCGATGCAATCACCGCTGCTTTGCCGGCGAGCTCCCCATGCTGACACGGCTTGCCGGCGGACACATCGTCGATCCGGCAAATGGCCGCGATGAAATCGGCGACATTTGGTTTCGCGACGGACGCATTGTCCCACCGCCGGCAAACGGCCGGGAAGACGAAACGTACGACGCGAGCGGCATGATCGTGATGGCGGGCGCGATCGACATCCATTCGCACATCGCCGGCAGCAACGAAAATCTCGGGCGCCTGCTGGTGCCGGAGCAACGGTATGCGGCATTTGCGCACCCCGGCCATGTGCCGACACCTACGGGCGCGTGGAATGCCGCCGAAACCGGCATGCTCTACGCCCAAATGGGCTTTACGACCGTCATCGAGCCGGCCGTGCTGCCACAGCATGCGTTACAGGCGCATCTCGAGCTTGCCGACATTCCGATCATCGACAAAGCGACGCTGACGGTGCTCGGCAATGACGATTTTCTGCTCGATCTGCTGCGGCGACGCGAGGGTGGCGATGCAATCCGCGACTATCTGGCGTGGACCGTCGCCACCTCACGCGGCCTCGGCATCAAGGCCATCAATCCCGGCGGGGCCGCAGCGTTCAAGGACAACGTCAGGACCTTTTCGCTCGATGATGAAGTGCCCGAATACGGCGTTTCGTCCCGCGCGATATTCAAGGCGCTGCAGCAAGCGGTGCATGAATTGCATCTACCGCATCCATTGCA
>DASUKT010000420.1:0-4525 GCA_036278575.1 Pseudolabrys sp.
GGTTTACCGGTTCATGTTGCGGCTCGTGCGTAACGAAGCGACGGCGGAGGATTTGATCAGCGAGGTGTTCTTCGACGTCTGGCGCAACGCCGGAAAATTCGAGGGACGGTCCGCCGTCTCGACGTGGATCCTGGGCATCGCCCGCTTCAAGGCGCTGTCGGCGCTCAGGCGGAAACCGGAGGAGGAGCTGGACGAAGCGACGGCCGAAGCGATCGAGGATACGTCCGACGATCCCGCGGCCGTGCTCGCGAAGAAGGACAAGGGTGCCGTTTTGCGGCAATGCCTTTCGGCGTTGTCCGCAGAACACCGGGAGATCGTCGATCTCGTCTACTACCACGAGAAATCCGTGGAAGAGGTAGCGGAGATCGTCGGCATTCCGGAAGCGACCGTGAAGACGCGAATGTTCTATGCGCGCAAGAAATTGGGTGAGCTGTTGAAGCTGCATGGAGTCGAGCGAGGTTGGCCATGAATACGACCGATGGCGAAGCGCCCCTTGGCGGCGATATAGAGCAACTGCTGCCGTGGCATGCCGCCGGCACGCTCAATCGTCGCGACGCGCAGCGTGTCGAGCGCGCGCTTGCGCAGGATGCCGATCTCGCCCGCCGTTACGAGCTTGTGCGCGAGGAATTGGACGAAACTATTCGTCTCAATGAAACGCTCGGCGCGCCGTCTGCGCGCGCCATGGAAAAGCTGTTCACCAGGATCGATGCAGAGCCGGCGCGCACATCGAGCCTCCGCTTGAGCATCGGGGCGCGTGTCGCCGAGTTTTTCGCCGGCCTGTCGCCGCGCACACTTGTTTGGTCGGCAAGCGCCGCCGCCATCGCCATCATCCTGCAGGCCGGATTCATCGTCGAGGTTATGGTCGGCGAAAAGCCGTCGGCGGGATACCAGACGGCTTCGGCCCCGAGCGCGCCGGCTGCTGACGGCACGTACGTGCTGATCCGTTTCGCGCCGCAGGCGACCGCCACTGATATTACGAGCTTCCTCGAAACGAACAAAGCTTCGATCGTTAGCGGACCGTCGGCCGGTGGACTCTATCGCGTTCGCATCGCGGAGACCGCTGTGCCAAAGGCGCAGGCCACGAATCTCGTGAAGAAGTTACAGGAAAATAAGAGTGTGGATTTTATCGCAACGACACAATGATGAGCAGATAAAACGATCGTAGCGGAGAGCACGCCATGCGCGCGATGAGAAATAGACTGCTGCTGGCTTTGACAATCGGACTCCTGTCGATCGCGTTTGCGGGCAAAGCGGCAGCGCAGTTCAGGCCTGCGGCGCGGGCGCCCGGCGCAGGCGTGCCGCCGAGTCGTGGCGACGGTGGCGGATATCACGGCGGCAGAAACGGACTCGGTGTCGGACTAGGCGTCGGTACCGTTCTTGGCATTTTAAGCGCGATGCCGCCGGCGGGCGGCCAATACGGCGGCGTTCCTGACGGTCAATATATCGGCGACGGAGACGGCGCGCCGCCGACGCGGCGGCGTCCGCCGCGGCGTTCGAGCAGGCGTGGCGCGAGCGGCGCACCTCCGGCCAACGAGCGGCGCTACGTGCCCGATGAGGTCGTCATCGAGGTGCCGAATTCGATCACGCCCCAAGCCATCAGCGCGCTCGAGCGCCGCCATCGCTTGACCCGTCTTGAATCGCAGCAGATCGCGCTCACCAACCGCACGCTCTTCCGCTGGCGCATTCCCGATCGGCGCTCCGTCGCAACCGTCGTGCGCGCGTTGGAAGGCGACCGCGTCGTTTCGGCCGCGCAGCCGAACTATCTCTACACGCTCCAGGAAGATGCCTCGCCAAAAGCAGCTGCGCCGGCCGAGGGCGATGCTGCGCAATACGAACTGGCGAAGCTGCATCTCCCGCAGGCGCACAGCATCGCAAAAGGCGACGGCGTGCTGGTCGCCGTCATTGATTCCGGGATCGATGCGTCGCATCCCGAGCTTGCCGGCGCGATCGCGGCGACATTCGATACGCTCGAGTCTCCTTTCAAGCCGCACTTTCATGGCACCGCCATTGCCGGCCTGATCGCCGCGCATTCGCGCCTGATGGGCGCGGCGCCCGGCGCGCGCATTCTCGCCGCGCGCGCTTTCGATCCCGCCGGCGACAGCGCCAAAGCGACCACGTTCAACATCCTCAAATCGCTCGACTGGGCGGCTGCCAACAAGGCGCGCATCGTCAACATGAGTTTCGCCGGCCCGGCCGATCCTGCAATTCATCGCAGCCTCGAAGCGGCCTACAAAAAAGGCATCGTGCTGATTGCGGCCGCGGGCAACGCGGGTGCGAAATCGCCGCCGCTTTATCCCGCCGCCTATGCAGAGGTCATCGCCGTCTCCGCCACGACCGCCGACGACAAGCTGTTCGAGGCTTCCAATCGCGGAAAATATATCGCCGTTGCGGCGCCCGGCGCGGACATTCTGGTGGCCGTGCCGGACGCGAGCTACCAGGTGCAATCGGGCACGTCGTTTTCCGCGGCCGAAATCAGCGGCATCGCCGCGCTGATGATTGCGCACAAGCCCGACATCAAGCCGGCCGCCGTGCGCGCGGTTCTGCTTGCGACCGCAAAAGACCTGGGGCCGAAAGGGCGCGACAACGAGTTCGGCGCCGGAATCGCCGATGCCTATCGCGCCGTCACGGAGGAAACGGCGCCGCCGAAGAGCGCAAGCAAGGCAAAACGTCCGCGCAAGCTGATCGGCCGCGAAGGCGACTGAGAAGCCGGCAACATTGCCGCTATTTAATCGGCAGTCTTTTCGGCGGCGCGGAACGCAGCCGCACGCAACCGGTTTACCAGGCAGACACCGCGATGGCGGGGGCAAAACGCGAGGGGACGGCAATGCAAAACAGCGATGGACCAACCCTCGACGACCGCTGCCGATGCAAAAACGACACGCCGTGATTTCCTTTATATCGCGACAGGTTCGATGGCGCTTTTCGGCGTGGCCGCAGCTTTCGTTCCACTGATCGACCAGATGAATCCGGATGCGTCGACGCTCGCCGCCGGCGGCCCCGTCGATCTCGACGTGAGCGCGGTGCAGCCCGGACAGCAGGTCATCATCCGCTGGCGCAGCCGGCCGATCTTCGTTACGCACCGGACGCCCAAGCTTCTGGACGCACTGAGGGAGAAGCAGTTGCTCGACCGGCTTTCCGATCCGCAGTCGGAGCAGCCGCAGCAGCCTGAGTACGCGAAGAATTGGCACCGCTCCATCAAGCCCGAATACGGCGTGCTGGTCGGCATTTGCACGCATCTCGGCTGCATTCCGAAATTCTTTCCGCAACCGAGCCCCAGTCAGCCGGCGGCGGACTGGCCGGGCGGATATTTCTGTCCTTGTCACGGCTCGAAATACGATCTTGCCGGCCGCGTTTTTCGGGGCGTTCCCGCGCCCTATAACCTTCCGGTGCCGCCGCATCACTACGTCAACGGCAAGACATTGCGCGTCGGCGAAAATCCGCCGAACTCGACCTTCTCGTTCTCCTCGATCCGGCAAATCTGAGCGCCGCTCAGCGCCCCGCTGCATAGCCCTGCATACCGCGGGGATTGGCGGCGGCGCGTCGCCGTTCGCCGATGCGGGAGGCCGCGGTCAAGCGGCCCTCCGACCAATCGGGGCCGACTTCGACTTCGTGGCCGCGGCGGCGCAATTCCCCGATCGTCGAGTCGCTCACACGTCCCTCGATGACGAGCACACCCGGGCGCGCCTCGCGCGGCCAGAACGAGGCCGCGAAATGCTCCGAATGCCAGGCCGGCGCGTCGATCGATTCCTGCAGGTTCATGCCGGCGTGCACATGGCGCAGGAAAAACTGTGCGATCCACTGATCTTGCTGGTCTCCGCCGGGCGAACCCCAGGCGAGGTATGGCTCGCCGTCGCGCAGCGCCATCGACGGCGTCAGCGTCGTGCGCGGACGCTTGCCCGGCGCGAGCCCATTGGGGTGACCTTCGTCGAGCCAGAACTGCTGCGCCCGCGTGCCGAGGCAGAAGCCGAGCTCCGGGATCGCCGGCGAGGATTGTAGCCACCCGCCCGAGGGCGTCGACGAAACCATGTTGCCGTCCTTGTCGATGATGTCGAAATGCACGGTATCGCCGCGCATCACGCCGGCGGCGTCGAGCGTGGCGGCGTCGACCTCGATGCTTGCGTCATGCACGTCGTCATGCGTCCAAAGCTTGCCGACAGTCGGCTCGCCTGCGCCTGCGGCTTTTTGCGTGCTGCCGGCCACGCGGACCGGAAGCTGCTTGCCGAACTTGCCGATCGTTCCGGGCCGCTGCTCGAGCGAAGCCCTGTCGCCGATGAGCTTCACGCGCTGCGCATTGTAGGCATCGGATAGCAGCGTCGTGAGCGGCACCTCGGCGAAATCGGGATCGCCGTAGAATTTGTCGCGATCGGCGTAAGCGAGTTTCGAACACTCGACCAGCGTGTGGATGAAGTCCGCGCTTGTCGGGTCGACTTTGCCGAGATGAAACTGCTTCATCAGCGCAAGCTGCTGAAGCATCGCCGGCCCCTGACTCCAGGCGCCGCATTTGCAGACCGTGTAGTTTTCATAT
>DASUKT010000421.1:0-2598 GCA_036278575.1 Pseudolabrys sp.
TCAAACAATCTCACGCAGGATTTGTACGTCGCCGGCGGCCTGAAGACGGGCCGCGTCATGGTGAAGGATGAGGACGTCTGCCTGCATTGCGGCCTGTGCGCCGAGCGTTGCCCGACCGGCGCCTGGGACATGCAGAAATTCTTGCTCGATATGACTCACGCGGGGAATTCATGCCGGCCGCCAGCCCGATCAGCAGCGTAAACGACTTCGTCGTCCGCTTCGCCAACGTCAACGGCTCGGGATCGGCGAGCGCCAACGAGATGTTCGCCCGCGCCGTGATGCGCATGGGCATTCCGGTCGCGCCGCGCAACATCTTCCCGTCCAACATCCAGGGCCTGCCGACCTGGTATGAAGTGCGAATCTCGGAAGCCGGCCATCTCGGGGCGCGCGGCGGCACCGACCTGATGGTCGCGATGAATCCGCAGACCTTCGACAAGGACATCGCTGGCATCGAGCCGGGCGGCTACCTGCTCTACGATTCCACCAAGCCGCTGCCGGCGTCGAAATTCCGTCCCGACATCACCGTCGTCGGCGTTCCCCTCACCGCAATCTGCAATCGCGAATACACCGATCCGCGCCAGCGGCAGCTGTTCAAGAACATCATTTATATCGGCGCGCTCACCGCGCTTCTCGATATGGATGTGAAGGTCGTCGAGCAGCTCATCGGCGAGCAATACAAGGGCAAGGACAAGCTGATCGAGCCGAACGTCAAGGCGCTGCACATCGGGCGCGATTACGCGATCCTCAATTTGCAATGCCCGATCGGCTTGCGCCTGAAAAAAACCGACACAGTCGGCGACCGCATTTTCATCGAGGGCAATTCGGCGGCGGCGCTCGGCGCCGTCTACGGCGGCGCCACCGTTTGCGCCTGGTATCCGATCACGCCCTCGTCTTCGCTTGCCGACGCCTTCACGCGCCATTGCGCGAAGCTGCGCGTCGATCCCGAAACCAAACAAGCCAAGTACGCCATCATCCAGGCCGAGGACGAGCTTGCGTCGATCGGCATGGTGATCGGCGCCGGCTGGAACGGCGCGCGCGCGTTTACGGCCACTTCCGGACCCGGCATCTCGCTGATGCAGGAATTTATCGGATTGGCCTATTTCGCGGAGATTCCGGCGGTGCTGTTCGACGTGCAGCGCGCCGGCCCCTCGACCGGGATGCCGACACGTACGCAGCAGTGCGATATCCTTTCCTGCGCCTATGCTTCGCACGGCGACACCAAGCACGTGCTGCTGCTTCCGGAAAATCCGGCGGAGGCGTTTGAATTCGGCGCCCAGGCCTTCGACCTGGCCGACCGGTTACAGACCCCGATCTTCGTGATGCTCGATCTCGAAATCGGCATGAACCATCACCTGTGCCGCCCGCTCACGTGGGACGACAACCGCAAATACGACCGCGGCAAGGTGATGACGGCTGAGGAGCTCGAAGCGGGCAAGGAGTTTGGGCGCTATCTCGACGTCGACGGCGACGGCATTCCCTATCGCACCTATCCGGGCACGCACCCGACCAAGGGGTCGTTCTTCACGCGCGGCACGTCGCGCGACCGCTACGCCAAATACACGGAGGAAGGCGCGCCCTACGTCGACAATATGCAGCGGCTCTTGCGCAAGTTCGACACCGCCAAGGATCTGGTGCCGCGGCCGTTGCAGGCGAACGCCGACAAGCCGACCAAATACGGCGTCATCTATTTCGGCTCGACCGCGCCGGCGATGGACGAGGCGATCCACATGATCGAGGCGCGCGGGCACACGCTCGACCGCATGCGTATCCGCGCCTTCCCGTTCCATTCCTCGGTCAACAGCTTTGTCGCCGGCCACGATTTCGTGTTCGTGGTCGAGCAGAACCGTGACGCGCAGTTGCGCTCGCTCATCGTCAACGAATGCGGCATCGATCCGGTGCGGCTGGTGCCGATCCTGCACTATGACGGCACGCCGATCACCGCTCGCTTCATCGCCAAGGCGATCGGCGATCATCTCGACAAGCTGACCGTGAAGCCAATGAAGGTGGTGTCGTGAACCATTCCGCCCGCATAGCCCCTTTCGGCCTCATGGTGAGGAGCGTCGCGCAGCGACGCGTCTCGAACCATGTGGCCGCCCCATCCTTCGAGACGCGGCCTTCGGCCGCTCCTCAGGATGAGGCGGGTAGAGTTCAGTGAACTGGACAACATCATGACCTACCTCGCCAAACCGAAATTCCACCACCCCAACCTGCCGAAGAATGCACTCGGCTACACCCACCGCGACTATGAAGGCGCGGTGTCGACGCTGTGCGCAGGCTGCGGGCATGACTCGATCACCGGCGCCATCATCCAGGCTTGCTTCGAGCTCTCCATCGAGCCGCACCGGGTCGCGAAGATTTCCGGCATCGGCTGCTCGTCGAAGACGCCAACCTATTTCCTCGGCAACTCGCACGGCTTCAATTCGGTGCATGGGCGCATGCCCTCGGTGCTGACCGGCGCCAACCTCGCCAACCGCGATCTCGTCTATCTCGGCGTGTCGGGCGACGGCGACTCGGCCTCGATCGGTCTCGGCCAGTTCGCACATTGTCTGCGCCGCGGCGTCAACATGGTCTACATCGTCGAGAACAATGGCGTGTATG
>DASUKT010000422.1:0-3083 GCA_036278575.1 Pseudolabrys sp.
ACTGCCGCAAGCCCGGAAAAGCCCAGTGCCCGCGCCGCCGCCGGCGTAACGTCGATAATGCGCCCCTTAACATAAGGTCCGCGATCGTTGATCCGCACGACGACGCTGCGCCCGTTGCGTTTATTCGTCACCCGCACGTGCGTGCCGAACGGCAGTGTCCGATGTGCTGCCGTCAACCGGTCGGCTCTGGCATATTCTCCATTCGCTGTTTTTTCGTTGCAGTAGACGGAAGCGATTCCGGATTGCGCCATCGCAAATGGCGCGCAGGCAAAGAACATCGCGCCGCAAAGCGCGGCGCTCGCACGCAAGAACATGGGAACTCCCCGAACTGATATCACCCTTGCCGCGCCGCTTAAAAAGCGGATCGTGCGATTTAAGGGCGACAATCGGGCAATCGCGCGCTCATGTTTTGTCGGCGGAACTTACACCGAGGCCGGCGCGCCGGGTTGCTTCAGCGGATGCGCATGCGCAAACGCATCGTTCTGATTGCACGTATCGACGATGCGTTTGACGGTCGGATACTGCGTCAGGTCAATTTTGAAGAATCCGGCGCCCGCAGCCTGGCTCGCGAGGCAGATGTCGGCGACGGTGATCTGATCGCCGTGGCAATATCGGCCGCTCGATCCATCCTGCAAATGCATTTCAATCGCAGCCAGGGCGGTCCGGTGCCAATGTTGCGCCCATTTCAAAACGCCGGCCTCGTCCACCTTGAACTCGTGCGTGAGAAATTCGCGCACGCGCGGGACGATCAGCGGATGCGAATCGGCCGCAACAATTTGCGCCAGACCGCGCACGCGCGCACGCGCCTTTGCATCGAACGGCAATAACGGCGGCTGAGGATGCACCTCGTCGATGTATTCGATGATCGCCAGCGACTCGAACAGCGCCGGCCCCTCCCCGTCAATCAGCGCCGGGATCGCCATCATCGGATTGACCTTGCGGAAGGCATCCTCTCGCTGCTGCCCTTTCATGAGGTTCACATCGATCACCTCTTCGGGCACCAGGCCCTTCAGATTGAGTGCAATGCGCACGCGGTAGGTCGCCAACGAACGCCAAAAGGAAAAGAGTTTCATGGATGCTTCTCTCCTTAGTTGTCATGGCCAAGCTTGTCCCGGCCATCCCGATGAGAAAGGCAAGGCGATGCAAACATGAGCGGGATGCCCGAGGCATGTGCTCGGGCCGGACAATGGCCGGACCCGAGCGCCGGGCATGACGGACTGGGACCTACTTCTTGCTTCCACCCGGATCGGCCTTGAGCCCCGCCGCCTCGATGCCCGCGATTGCGATGATTTCGTCATTGTCGCCCGTGTCACCGGAAATTCCGACCGCACCAAGCACCTTGTTGTTCGCGTCACGAATCAACACACCTGCCGGATTGGGCACCAGCCGTCCTCCGCTTGCCATGCCTACGGCGGCGAAAAAGGCCGGATTTTGTGCCGCGCGCTCCATGCTGGTGCGGGAGCCCCAGCCGAAACCGAGCGCGCCATAAGCCTTTCCGACCGCGATCTCGTAGCGGAAGATTCCCGAGTTATCTTCGCGCTTGGCGCATACGACATGGCCACCGGCATCGAGCACGACAATCGTTTGCGGCATTTGCTTCTTGTCGCGCGCCGTCTTCAACGCAATGTCGACAATGGTGGAAGCCTGTTCAAGCGTAACCGACATTTTCGATCCTCTTCCTTCTTCAAGATTTCTTTCGCTGCGCCCAGTAGACCGACATACGCGATCCGTCGCCGCCACCGAAGCCGTTTTTGTTCGCCTCCTCGAACGAACCGAGCGCCGCCCGGGTGGCTGGCATATCGACGCCCTTCGCCGCGCCCGTTTCCACCATCGTGCGGATGTCCTTCACGGCATTGGCAATACTGAACGTGGTCGGCCCCGGATCGCGGCCTTCGAACATGGTGGCGATCATGCCGGCGCGGTTTTTCAGCGCCGCGTTTGCGCCGTTCGTATCGACGAACAGATCGAGCAATCGTTTCGGATCCCATCCGACGTCGCGGCAGATCGCGAACGCTTCGCCGTAGGCTTGCCAGGCGACCATCAGCGGCAGATTGATTGCGAGCTTTATCGACGCACCGGCGCCGACAGGCCCGCAGTGCTCAACGCGTCGGCAAAGTTGCTCGAGGATGGACTTTGCGCGCGCCGCGTCCGCGGGCTCGGCACCCATCAAACCCAGAAGCTTCCCCTGGCGTGCCGGCGCGATCGATCCGCCAACCGGACACTCAACCAGGCTCGCGCCTTTCGCGCGCACTTTGGCCGCAAGATCGGTTTCAACCTTAGGCGCGACCGTGCTCATCTCGATGAACAGCTTGCCTTTCACGTCACCGGATAAAAGGCCGGACGCGCCACTGTAAACCTGGTCGATCGCGGCGCCGTCCGTCAGGATGGTAATAACGGCTTCGCACGCATTGGCCAGTTCGGCGGGACTCGCCGCGACGGTCGCGCCGCTATCTACAAGGGCTGTCGCCTTCGCAGCCGTCCGATTCCAGACGGTGACCTGATGACCGACCTCGATCAGCCGCGCGGCAATGGCGGCGCCCATGTTGCCGAGGCCGGGGACTCCGATCTTCATGATTCCTCCCGATCGTCTTTTGTGCGCGACGATAGGCGATTGGAGCGCAGCATGAAAGCCGCCTCACGACGGCTGCCCACTCGACAGCAACGCCTTACACCCCGTATGACGAAGCGAGGATTTGCGCACGAACGTTCGTGCCACCGAAGCGGGAGGGTCTGGAATGGCTGCGGCCGGAAAGAAAAAAGGTACGGTTGGAATTATCGGCCTCGGCATCATGGGCGGCGCATTTGCGAAAAATCTGAGCGCCGCCGGATGGCATGTTGTGGGCTTCGATCCCAATAAGGCGCGAAGCCGCGAAGCACAAAAGGCCGGCGTCGAGCTCGCCAAAAGTGCCTCCGAGGTCGCCGACAAGACGCCTGTCATCCTGACCAGTCTGCCCAAGCCCGAAGCGCTGGCCACAACAGCGCGCGAAATCGCGGCGGCCAAACTGTCGCCCCGCGTCATCGTCGAGATGAGCACCTTCAAAATTGAAGACAAGGAAAAGGCGGAGCGCATCTTGCGCAAGGCC
>DASUKT010000423.1:0-10072 GCA_036278575.1 Pseudolabrys sp.
GCGCCGGCCGTTGGGAAAGCGAGAGCCGCTGCGACCATGGCGATAAGAGTGATCTTACTGCGCATGTCTGACTCCAATGTTTGAAACCGTCGCCTTTTAATCAAACGCGAGACGATCTCTCGCCACGGGTCAGTTCACGTCATGTTGACCGAAGTTCCGATGAAATCCGCTGAGACAAAGTATTGCGGCGCAGCGTTCGGCGAAGTGCGGTAAGAAAATACAGTCAAGCCGCGTCGCACGAATTCGCCGGCAAGCAACACGTGAACCTTACATCCAGCCGCCGCCGTGTGAGTCACGATTGGCGACGCCCGCTTCTTCCAAATCCAGTTCGTATTCGATGCGACGCCGCGCTTCGTCGGTGATTTTGCCGTCACGCAGAAGCTGATAAATGAAATCGCGCTCCGCATCGATCAGCTTTTTCTTCAGTTCCGCACTTTGCCGCATTTGCGCCAGCCCGTCGTTCATGTCCTTGGGCAAGATTTGCATGCGGCTCTGGTTGCGCGTTCGCAGCAGGTCGACGACTTCGTCGGGCAATTCGTGCTCCTCGATGAACGCATCGAGGCGTTTTTTAACCTCCTCGAGCGCCGCTTGGCGGGCCTCAATTTCGGCCTGCACCTCACCCAGGTGCTCCGATGCGCTGAGCTGCGCTAGCCCAAGCCAACGTACGACCAGCGGCATCATCAGCCCTTGCCCAACCAAGGTGACGATGATCACGCCGAAAGTGACGAACAGGATCAGGTCGCGGTGGGGAAACGGCTGTCCGCTTTGGATCGCAAACGGAACCGCCAATGCCGCCGCCAGCGAGACCACGCCGCGCACGCCGGTGAACGACAGCATGAAAACAGCCCGCCATGGCGGTGAAGGATCGCGTTTGGCAAGGTTCGGATAGACCCAGCGCGGAATGTAGGTCGCCGGGAAAACCCAGATGAAACGAGCGGCAATGACGATAGCCGTCGTGCAAGCGGTCGCCAGCAGCAGGTCTTGCCACGAAAATGCGTTCGCTTTCTCGACCAGGCCGCGCGCCTGCAGCCCGGTAAGCAGAAAAACGAGACCTTCGATCAGATAGACGATCAAATCCCAAAAGAAGATGCCCTGCAGCCGCGTCGCCGATCCGATCAGGCGCGGTCCCGTCCAGCTCACATAAAGGCCGCACGCGACCGTCGCCAACACGCCGGAGCCGCCGAAATGGGCCGGAATCCAATAGGCGAGATAGGGCGTCATCAGCGATAGCGTGATCTCGACGCGCGGCTCTCGCGACCACTGCCGCAGGCGCAAGCTTAGCCATCCGATGCCGATGCCGTAGACGATCTCGCCGGCGACGATCAGCACGAAAGTGCCGGCCGCCTCGCCGGGTGAAAACGCCCCGGTGCTCACGGCAGCGACGGCAAAGCGGTAGAGGATCAGCGCCGTCGCATCGTTCGCCAGGCCTTCGCCTTCGAGCACCACCAGCAGCCTGCGCGGCAATCCAAGCCGTCGTGCAATCGCGAGCGGCGCCACCACGTCAGGGGGTGAAACGATCGCGCCAAGAAGAAACCCAACCGCCCAATCGAATTTGAGCAGGTAGTGTGCCGCCGCTGCCACCGCACAGGTAGTAAAGACGACGCAGCCGAACGCCAGA
Source organism: Pseudolabrys sp. (assembly GCA_036278575.1). Classification (GTDB taxonomy): domain Bacteria; phylum Pseudomonadota; class Alphaproteobacteria; order Rhizobiales; family Xanthobacteraceae; genus Pseudolabrys. Next base: position 1,619 of record DASUKT010000423.1, read on the forward strand.
AGCGTGATTGGCCTCAGATTGAAGCGGAATTCGCGCCAGCTCATCGAAACACCCGCCGAATAGATCAGCGGCGGCAGGATGACAAGCAGCACCAACTCGGGCGCAAGCGTAATCTGGGGCAGGCCCGGGATCAGCGCCATGCCGATACCCGCGATGACCAGCAGGATCGAGGGCGCAATCTTCAGCTGCCGCGCCGCGACATCGACGGCTGCCAGGATCGCGAGCATGAAGAGGACGGTTTGAAAAGTTCCGGTCATGCTCTCGCAACTCTTGAGCCCGGCCTCTACAGCAGATTCGAGACGATGTTCACTGTCAGCGCAAGGACCGTCACGTTGAAAAAGAACGACAGCGCGCCATGCACGGCCACTATGCGGCGGATGAACCTGCTCGTGATTCCGACATCCGACACCTGCGAGGTCATGCCGATAACCACCGCGAAATAAAGGAAGTCCCAGTAGTCCGGCTCGTTGTTTCCCGGAAATTTCAGGCCTCCGATCTCATTGTCGCGGCCTCGGCCGTAATATTCATGCGCATAGTGCAGGGAGAAGATCGTATGCATGAATGACCACGACAGCAGGATGGTTACGATCGCCAGCAGTATCTGTGCGGCGGCCTGCATTCCCGCAGCCTGTTTTGAGCCGCCCATCTCAAGGACAACGGCGACAACACTGGCGATCGTTGCGCCGATGCTCAACAGAAGGATCACGATCGCGCCCTCGTCCTCTTCGGCCGCGCGCCGCCGGATGCGGTTGATGTCGGCGCGCCGCATGGTGGCAATAATCATGCAGAGGTAGGCAACGAGTCCGATATCCCAGCCGGTGAGCAGTCGCGTTGCCATACGCCATGCGTGCGGCGTGACCAGCACGACAATGACGCCAAGTATAACGGCGCCGAAAAGTTTGGCGTGCAAGAGAGCGATGCGAATCGGCAGAGGCCGATGTTTGCTTGAGGCACTTTTTCGCGCCATGGTCCGTTCTTTTGGAGCTAACTGCGTCGCTCCGCAATAAAACGCGCAGCCGCGCGCAGCATGTCCGCTCTTGCGCCAAATGGCTCCAGGGCGTTTTCGGCGTTTGCAAGCATCTCCTGGAGTCGGGTGCGCGCGCCATCGATGCCGATCACGGCCACAAGCGTCGCCTTGCCGGCAGCCGCGTCTTTGCCTGCTTGCTTGCCCAAGGTCTGCGTGTCGCCTTCGACATCGAGCAGATCATCGGCAATCTGAAACGCAGTTCCGGCCGCCGTTCCGAACCGGTCCATCGCGGTCAGCGCGGAAGGATCCGCGCTGCCCATAATGGCGCCTGCCCTGCACGCAAAGCGGAGCAACGCGCCGGTCTTCATCGCCTGCAGTTTCACGACGTCGGCTTCGCTTTGCTTGCGGATGTCGCCGAAACGTCCTTCGGACGCGAGATCGAGCAACTGCCCGCCGGCCATGCCGCCGAGGCCGGATGCACGCGCAAGCTCGGAGACAAGGCGGATGCGTACGCTCGTATCGGGGTGCGTTTCCGCGCGCGACATCACGTCGAAGGCAAAGGTCAGAAGACCGTCGCCGACCAGAATTGCGGTTGCCTCATCGAAGGCTTTGTGAACGGTCGGCTGGCCGCGCCGCAAAGCATCGTTGTCCATGGCGGGCAGGTCGTCGTGCACCAGCGAGTAGCCGTGCACGCACTCAAGTGCCGCCCCCGCCATGAGCGCTTGCTGGCGTGGAACTCCAAACAGGGCGGCGGCTTCAACGAGGAGGAACGGCCGCAGTCGCTTGCCTCCGGATAATGCCGCATAGCGCATCGCCTCGATAAGGCGTGCCGGCCGCGCGATTTCGCCGGCGGCTATGCTGCCATTCAGGAGCCGGTCGAGCAGGCCGTCGGTTTCGGCGGCGATCTCGTCGAGCCGCGTGGCGAACGATGTTGCGAGGGTCGCATCCATAATGGCCCCATTGTTAGCCTCGCCCGCTGTTCCCGGCTAGTCTCGCAGGTGACTATGGCCCGATCCGGTAAACAGCTCTCGCTTGTGCATGGTTTGCTGAGATTCCCGCGTGTCTCGCGCCCGCTCCGCATATTCGGCGCCGCGATACTGGCGCTGCTTTTGCTGCCCTACATCCTCACACCGCTCTATTCGTTCGGCCGACCGTACTCCACCGTCATGATGTGGCGGCTCGTCATCGGACAACGCGTGCAGCGTATCTATGAGCCGCTCTCCCGCATTTCGCCGGCGCTCGCGCTTTCGGTCATCGTGGCCGAGGACGGGCGCTTCTGCAGCCACTACGGCATCGATTTCAGGGAATTGCAGGCAGCAATCACGGATGCCGATGACATCGAGGACATGCGCGGCGGCTCGACGATCACGCAGCAGGTGGCGAAAAATCTGTTTCTGTGGCCGGGCCGCAGTTACCTGCGCAAGGCGTTGGAGTTTCCTTTGGCGCTGTGGATCGACTTCGTGCTGTCGAAGCAGCGGATTTTGGAAATTTATCTGAACATCGCCGAGTGGGGGCCGAATGGCGAGTTCGGCGCGGAAGCGGGCAGCCGCCGCGCGTTCGGCAAACCGGCCCGCTCTCTGTCGCCTTATCAGGCGGCGCTGCTCGCGGCCGTCCTGCCGAATCCCTCTGCGCGCAATGCACGTTCGCCCGATGCCGGCCTGCGGCGGCTTGCCCGGCTTTACGTCAGCCGCGATGCCCGGGCCGGTTACGCCGACGACTGCATTCGCCGAACCCCCTAGCGTTGGCACGGCCCATCCTCTATAAGCCCGGCTTCCGATCAATCCCGTTCGACCCTGCGCAAAGCGCTGGATTTTCAGGAGTTTCGCCCATGGCTGTGCCGAAAAGAAAAACCACGCCGTCCAAGCGCGGCATGCGCCGCTCGGCGGATGCGCTGAAGCGGCCGGCCTATGTCGAGGATAAGGATTCCGGTGAACTTCGCCGGCCGCACCACATTGATCTGAAGACCGGCATGTACAAAGGCCGCCAGGTGCTCAAGGTGAAGACCGAAGCCTGACGCGAGAGGGGACGTCGATCATGTACCTCGTCGGCTTTCCCCTGCTGCTCGTTCCCTTCGCGATCTACAACATCATCGCCTTTCTCATCCCGGGCTTGAGCTGGACGGGTCCGTTTATCACGATCCATATGGCTTCCGGCGGCGAGTGCACGTTATCGGCCGGCGATATCCTGGTCGCCTTGGGCATCCTGATGCTGTTCGGCGAAGTGATGAAGTCGACGCGCATCGGCTTTCGGACCGTCATCGATCACGCATTGTCGCTCATTCTTTTTCTCGGCATGCTGGTCGAGTTCATCCTCGTCAGACAGGCGGCGAGTTCGACGTTCTTCCTGTTGCTGGTCATCGGCTTTGTCGACGTCATCGGCGGCTTTGCGGTTACGTTGCGATCCTCGCAGCGCGATCTCACGATCGAAGGCACAGGCCACATTCCATCCTGATCCTCACTTGAAATCTGCATAGAGCGAACATGAGCCGCGATTTTCATCTGCCGGGCCGCTCGCCTGTTATTGCCTGCGAAGGCATGGCGGCGACATCTCACCCGCTGGCGACCCTGACCGCGATCGATGTCCTGCGCGCCGGTGGCAATGCCGCCGATGCGGCGGTCGCCGCGGTTGCCGCGCTCTGCGTGGTCGAGCCGCACATGACCGGCATCGCCGGCGACTGCTTCTGCCTCATCTCGCAGCCCGGCAAGCCGGTGTGGGGCTATAACGGCTCCGGCCGCGCCGGCGCAAAGGCATCGGATCGGGCGCTGCTCGATCAGGGTATCAAGTCGATCGGCATGACGTCGGTGCATTCGGTCACCGTGCCCGGCTCCGTCGAAGCGTGGGAAGCGATCCTGAAAGCGCGCGGCCGCTTCGCTCTCGACCGGGCGCTCGCGCCCGCGATCAAATTTGCCGAAGGCGGATTTCCGGTTGCGCAGCGCGTCGCGTCGGACTGGAAAAACCATATTGCGAAGTTAAAAGCCGACGCCGGTGCTTCAAAGCACTATCTCTTCAACGGCAGTGCGCCGGCGGAGGGCGATGTCATCCGCTTTCCGGCGCTTGCCGAAACGCTCAAGGCCATCGCCGCAAAGGGTGCGCGTGCTTTCTACGAAGGGCCCATCGCCGAGGACATGGCGGCAACGCTCGCCGTCAAAGGTTCGTTCATCACTGCGCAGGATCTTGCCAACCACAAGGGCAACGAAGTCACGCCGATTTCGACCGATTACCGCGGTGTCGATCTGGTCGAAATTCCACCGAACGGGCAGGGGCTCACCGCGCTGGTGATGCTCAACATCCTGGAAAATTTCGATCTTGGCTCCCTCGATCCACTGGGCCCCGACCGTTTTCACCTCGTGCTCGAAGCCGCACGCCTCGGCTATGCGGTGCGCGACACGCACATCGCGGACGCCGCGCACATGCGCACGCCGGTCAATGCCTTGCTGGAAAAGAAATTCGCCAAAGACCTTGCGGCGAAAATCGACCCCCGGCGCCGCTCGCATTTGCCGGCGGCGCCTGCGCCCGGCTGCAACACGGTTTATCTCACCGTCGTCGACCGCGACCGCATGGCCGTGTCATTCATCAACTCGCTGTTTTCAAGTTTCGGCTGCGGCATCTGCACCGAAAAAACCGGCATCATGTTCAACAACCGCGGCGCCTGCTTTACGCTCGAGCCGGGCCACCCCAATACGTTTGGCTCCAACAAGCGCCCGATGCACACGATCATTCCGGCGCTCGCCATGCGCAATGGCCGCTGCGACATGACGTTTGGCGTGATGGGCGCGCATTATCAGCCGATGGGGCACGTGCAGATCATGCTGAACATGCTCGACTACGGTATGGATGTGCAGCAGGCGATCGATGCGCCGCGCTTCTTCTTCGAAGGCGAACGCGTACTGGTCGAGAATGGTACGCCGGCAGCGACCGTCGAAGGCCTTCGGCAGCGCGGCCATGACGTTGCGTTCGCGGCTGCGCCCTGGGGTGGTGCGCAGACGATCAAGATCGACTGGGATCGCGGCGTGCTGATCGGCGGCTCGGAGCCGCGCAAGGACGGTTGTGCGCTCGGGTATTGACCGCTTCGCGCCGGCCTATCCGCCAACCAGCCGGCTTGCGGTCTGATAGGCGGCCAGCGCCTCCGCCGGTTCGGCCCGCCGACGCTGGCGCGCCTGTGGCAGCTTGTCTTTTGCAGCAATCAGCTGCGCGGTGAATTCAGCCGCGCGACGGCCGCCCTGACGGCGATGCTGGCGCGCGGCCGGCGACAGAGGGACCAACGCCCGGCACTCCGGCCGCCGGTTCTCGTTTGCGGGCTGCGAAGCAACCTGATCGATCGTGGATACGCTGGTCGTGACGGACAGCATGTTTGTGCCAATTCGGGACAGGATTACGCGCTGATGCACTTACCCCGCAAACTCCGTGCCGCGGTATCCGCCTCCGGCGGGAGCGCTACAAAGCGGTGGAGAGGACGGCTTTTTCCTAATTATTTAAAGATTTTCCGTAGTTTACCGGTGCAGATTTGGTGTGCCGGGCGATTGGCCGGACTGCCGGACCTTCCCTTATCGGAGCAACCGTGACCCGTAACGAAAAGCCGGCCGGTTCTCTGGACACCGCCAAAATCCTCCGCTCCATCGGCGACATTGCCTACGAGTGGCGCCTTCGCAGCGACGTCATCGTCTGGAGCGATAATGCCGCGGCGCGGCTCGGTGTTGCCAAGCTGGCCGAAATCGCCAACGGGCGCAGCTATGTTCAGCACGTGCAAGCCGAAGCAGGCCAAACCCGTTTCGATGCCGTCACCAAGTCGCGCGAGCGCGACGACGGCAAAGGCGTTCCCTATCAGGTGCAGTATGCATTTGCGCCGGCTGCCGGCGCGGAAAAGCTATGGATCGAGGACAGCGGCCGCTGGTTCGCCGGCCCCGATGGGCTGCCGGCACGCGCGCACGGCATCGTTCGCATCATCAGCGAGCGGCATGAGCGCGAGCGCCGGCTCGCGTTCCTTGCGGAATTCGATGCGCTCACCGGAGAATACAATCGCGCGCGGCTACTCGAGCTGCTCGGCGAAATGCTCAATAGTGCCGTTCCCTTGCATTCTTCTTTCGGATTTCTGCTTCTCGCGGTCGATAATCTCGACCGGCTAAACGAAGGTTATGGCTTCGACGTGGCCGACGAGGTGCTGGCGCAAGTCGCCAAGCGCATCCGCACGCGATTGCGCGGCGGCGATATCCTGGGCCGGCACTCCGGCAACAAGTTCGGCGTCATCCTGAAGAATTGCTCGGCCGACGAATTGGGCGTTGCCGCCGGACGATTGCTCTCCGCGGTGCGGGAAGAGACGATTCAAACTAACGCCGGTCCTGTCGCCGCCACTGCAACAGTCGGCGGCGTGACCGCGCCGCGCCATGCACGCAGCGTCACGGAAATTCTGAGCCGCGCCCATGAGGCCCTGAAGTCGGCGCGCCACAAGCGGCCAGGTTCGTTCGAGGCTTATCGGCCGAATGTCGAACGCGAAGCGCTGCGTCGCGACAGCGCGCGCGCGTCAGATGAGATCGTGGCCGCGCTTAACGAGCGGCGCATCACCCTTGCATTCGAGCCTGTGGTGGAGGCGCGCAGCCGCCGTGTTGCTTTCTACGAAGGGCTGATGAGGGCGCAGCGCGCCGACGGCCGAATATTTTCGAACGCGGACATTGTTCCCGTGGCGGAGCGGCTTGGACTTATTCGACTGCTCGATCATCGCGTGTTCGAGCTTGCAATCGAGAATCTCGCTGCCTCGCCGGATCTCCACTGCAGCGTCAACGTCTCGCCCGAGTCAATTGTCGATCCGGACTGGCTGGTCGGGTTCAGTGCGCTCGTAGGGACCTATGACGGCATTGCCGAGCGGCTTACGATCGAGATCACCGAAACCGCGGCAATCCATAACATCGACGACACGCGCAGCTTCGTGACTCGCGTGAAAGACCTCGGCTGCCGCATCGCAATTGACGATTTCGGGGCCGGTTACACGTCGTTTCGCAATTTGCGCAAGCTCGGAGTGGACATCATCAAGATCGATGGCGCGTTCGTGCAAAACATGACCCGATCGGCGGACGATGGCGCGTTCGTGCACACGATGATTGATCTGTCGCGCCGGCTCGGCTTAAAAACCGTGGCCGAGTGGGTGCAGGACGAAGATACCGCACGTGCGCTCGAAGCGCTCGGCTGCGACTACCTGCAAGGCGCGCTGATCGGACTGGCGCTGCCGCAACGTCCGGACGAATTGGCCAAGACTGCGTAGCTCCAGCACGCCGGTCGCCGCGCTGGCCTCTCTAGCAATATTCAATGCTGGCATCAGTGTCTTTTGCGCCCTGCGAATGCACAAGGCTGATTCCCCTGCGGCTTGCGCTGTCATCGATCTGTCATGTGCATGTCATAGAGGCGTGATGCGCCGCCGCTAGGCGTTCCGGTATCGCGGCACGAGGAAAGCCGCGCAACACGGAGAGGCCTATGAGAATAACGAGAACTCTGACCGCGGCGTTTGTCGGATTGGCGCTGTCGGGAGCAGGAGCTTTTGCCGCCGATATTTCAGGCGCCGGCGCGACGTTTCCCTATCCGATCTACGCGAAATGGGCAGACGCCTACAAAAAGCAGGCCGGTATCGGGTTGAATTATCAATCGATCGGCTCCGGCGGCGGCATCAAACAGATCAAAGCCAAGACCGTTACCTTCGGTGCGTCCGACGCTCCGCTTTCCGGCGCCGATCTCGAAAAAATCGGTCTCGTCCAGTTTCCAATGGTGATGGGCGGAATCGTTTCTGTCGTAAACATCGCCGGAATCAATCCTGGCGCCCTCGTTCTCGATGGGCCGACACTGGCGGAAATTTTCCTCGGCGAAATCACGAGCTGGGACGACAAGGCAATCAAGCGGCTCAATCCAGGCGTCAAGCTGCCAAAGCAGGCGATCGCGGTTGTGCATCGCTCGGATGGTTCGGGCACCACGTATAACTTCGCCTACTATCTTGCCGATGTAAGCCCGGCTTGGAAAACCAAGGTCGGCGTCAACACCTCGGTGCAATGGCCGGTCGGCGTCGGCGCAAAAGGCAATGAAGGTGTTGCCAACAACGTCGCCAACACCAAGGGCTCGATCGGCTACGTCGAATATGCCTACGCCAAGCAGAACAAGCTGACGTTCACAAGGATGGTCGACAAGGCGGGGAAAGTGGTTGCGCCGGCAGCCGAGAATTTCCAGGCGGCGGCCGCCAACGCGGATTGGAAATCGAAACCGGGGTACGGCGTGATCCTCGCCAATCAATCCGGCGACAAATCCTGGCCGATGACAGCCGCGACGTGGATCCTGGTTTACAAACAGCCCCAGGACGCCGCGGCCACGCGCGAAGCACTCAAGTTCTTCGCGTGGGCCTATAAGAACGGCAGCAAGATGGCCGATGCGCTCGACTATGTCGCGATGCCGGCGAACGTGGTCAAGGACGTCGAAGCGACCTGGTTGGCCGAAGTGAAGGACGGCAGCGGCAA
>DASUKT010000424.1:0-5692 GCA_036278575.1 Pseudolabrys sp.
TGCACGCCGATCTCGACTACGAGGAATTACGTCAAAAGCTGCCGCCGAACATCGAGCCGGGCTATGACGGCATGCGCATCGAAATTCGTTAAAATGCGAACGACCGGTATCGAAAACATCCGTGTTTCAGGCCTGAATGAAGATATTCCATAATATGTCTTATGCGAATCGTTCCATAGCCGCGGGGTCCGGCCGCTTTGGTGCGACCGCTGACCTTCCTTCCGTTCGAGGTCCGGCGTGAAACCCTCGCGTGATGTCTCTCGATTGATCGAGATCATGGCCGCGCTGCGTACGCCCGGCAGCGGCTGCCCGTGGGATCTGGAGCAGAATTTCGAGACGATTGCGCCTTACACGCTCGAGGAAGCCTATGAGGTAGCGGATGCCATTGCGCGCGGCGACATCGAGGGGCTGCGAGACGAACTTGGCGATCTTCTCCTTCAAGTCGTCTTTCATGCGCGCATGGCGCAGGAGCGCGGCGCCTTCGAATTCGGCGACGTTGTGCAGGCCATCACCGAGAAACTGATCCGGCGCCATCCGCACGTTTTTGCCGATGAACAGGGTCGGACCGCGGAAGCGGTGAAGGGCTTATGGGAGCGGATCAAGGCGGAGGAGAAGGCGGCCATGAATGCCAGCCAGGGCCAGTCGAAGCCGGCCGGCGCGCTGGCGGGCGTTCCGGTCGCCCTGCCCGGGTTAACACGCGCACTCAAGCTCCAGAACAAGGCCGGCGCCGTCGGCTTCGATTGGAACGATCCGAAAGCCGTGCTTGCGAAAATCCGCGAGGAGGCCGACGAGATTGAAGCGGCGCTTGATGCAAGTCAGGGCACGGAGGCTGCGGCCGAAGTCGGCGATCTTCTGTTTGCGGTCGTCAACCTTGCCCGCCACCTGGATGCCGATCCGGAAGGTGTGTTGCGCGTGACCAATCTCAAATTTGAGCGGCGTTTCCGATTCATCGAGCGCGCCCTTGCCGCGCGCGGCAAGGCGCCGAAGGAAGCAACTTTGGCCGAGATGGATGCGCTGTGGGATGAGGCGAAGGCCGCGGAGAAATCGCCCAGCCGTTAGATGCTGAACCGCGCCCTGACCCGCGCCGCTTTCTCGGCGTCGGCCCGCACCCTGACGGCTATCTGGCCTTGCTCGGTCAACGACTTTTCCAGCACTTCCGCATGGCGATAGAGCCAGCTCAGCCCGGCGCCGTCGGCCGGATCGAGCAGAAGATCGAGCGTTTGTCGCTTTTCGCTGAGCCGCGTTTCAATGGCCTCGTCGAGCGAAGTGATTCCCTCGCCCGTCAATGCCGACAGCAGCACCGGCTTTTGTCCGGCGGCTTGACGCTCTGCCTGGTTCGTCAATCGGACGCGGCCGTCTGCATTCAAGCGGTCGATCTTGTTCCAGACTTCGATCAAGCGCCGGTCCTTGTCCGCCTCGATACCGAGGTCGCCGAGGACCTTTTCCACGTCCTGTGACTGCGCGGCGGCGTCCTCGTGCGACATGTCGCGCACATGCAGGATGACGTCCGCCTCGATCACCTCCTCCAGCGTGGCGCGGAAAGCGGCGACAAGCATCGTCGGCAGATCGGAGATGAAACCGACCGTGTCGGAAAGGATGACCCGCGTGCCGTGCGGCAGATCGACCGCGCGCAGCGTCGGATCGAGCGTCGCAAACAGCATGTCGGCAGACAGCACCTTTGCCGCCGTCATTCGGTTGAACAGCGTCGATTTGCCGGCATTCGTGTAACCGACAAGAGCCGTAATCGGATACGGCACTCGCTTGCGGCTTTCGCGGTGCAGCTTGCGGGTGCGTTTGACCTTTTCAAGTTCATCCTCGATGCGCGCCAGCCGGTCCTCGATCACGCGCCGATCCGCTTCGATCTGCGTCTCGCCCGGTCCACCGAGAAACCCGTATCCGCCGCGCTGGCGTTCAAGGTGTGTCCACGAACGCACGAGGCGGCTCTTTTGATAGGTCAGATGCGCGTGCTCGACCTGCAGTGCCCCTTCCCGCGTACGCGCGCGGCGGCCGAAAATTTCCAGAATCAAACCGGTGCGGTCGAGCACCTTGGCGTTCCACGCTTTTTCCAGATTGCGCTGCTGAACCGGCGATATGGGACAGTCCATCACCACGACGCCGGCTTCGAGCGATTTCACGAGGCCCGCGATCTCGTCGACCTTGCCTTTGCCGATATACGTGGCGGGCCGAATATCGCCGAGCGTGACCAGTCCCGATTGCACGACGTTAAGATCGATCGCGCGCGCGAGGCCGACCGCTTCTTCAAGCCGCGCAGCTGGCGTACGCGTAACACTCGCTGCGCGCGCAGAAGCGTCGCGCGGTGGTGGCCGCTTGATCCAGGGCTCCACGACAATCGCCCGGCCCGTTTCCGAGCCGGATTCAACCGGACTAAGCCGATCCGCCCCCTGCTCCCGCCGCCGCGGTTCCAATCAGGCCTTATCCGCGGCCGGTGTCTCTTCGCCGCCTTCGAACAACTGGATCGGATGACCTGGCATGATGGTCGAGATTGCGTGCTTATAAACGAGCTGAGAATGCCCGTCGCGCCGCAGCAATACGCAGAAATTATCGAACCAGGTCACAACGCCCTGCAATTTCACGCCGTTCACCAGAAAGATGGTGAGCGGTATTTTACTCTTGCGGACGTGATTGAGAAATGTGTCTTGCAGATTTTGCGCACGTTCGGCTGCCATGGCCGTTGTTCCATTTTTTTGCTCGCGTCTTTGAGCGCGAGACCTTTCGTTGCCCAAGCCTTCACGCGCGAGTTCCGCAAGTCCGCGTGCCGTTTCACCCCTCGTCGAAACGATCAAGCCTGGGACTGTCTCCATTAGATGGTAGTGCGTCGGCGGGCGCAAGCATTACTCAGTCATCAACCTAACACATTGTGAAATATGTTGTTTTTAAGAAATGGACGTGTAACGCCGGAAATCGCGGCGGAATGCGGTAGCGATCAGGCCCGGTGCGCCGTTACCCACCGACCGTCCATCAATTGTCACGACCGGCATGACGGTCTGGCTTGCCGAGGTGACAAACGCTTCGCGGGCGGCATAGGCCTCTGTGACGGTAAAGGCCCTTTCCTCGAATTCGATGCCTTGGTCCGCAATCAGGTCGAGCAGAACGCTACGCGTGATGCCGGGAAGAATGCCGGTACCGAGCGCGCGTGTCAGTAACTTGCCATCGCGTGTGACGATCCAGGCATTCGAGGATGCACCTTCCGTGATGAATCCATTTTTATCGACCAGCCACGCTTCGCGCGCTCCCTGCTCGCGCGCCGCCTGCTTTGCGAGCACGTTCGGAAGCAGCGACACCGATTTGATGTCAACGCGTTGCCAGCGGATATCGGGAACCGTCACAACGGCGGCACCGTCCTCGGCGAGCTTGTCCAGGCGTGCGATATCGCTGTTTCGTGCCGTGACGACGACGGTCGGCCGCACCGTCGCATGGGGAAACTGGAATTCGCGCGGAGCCGTACCGCGCGTGATTTGCACATAGACGATTCCGTCAATGACGCGGTTGCGGCGTACCGTTTCCCGCATCACCACCCCAAGCGCGGCCCAGGACATCGGCTGCGCAATTCTCAGTTCACGCAAAGATCGTTCAAGCCGCGCAAGATGGCGGCGTTCGTCGACAAGTTTTCCGTCCTTCACCTCGCAAACTTCGTAAACGCCGTCGGCGAACTGATAGCCGCGGTCCTCAATCGAAACTTTTGCGCGAGCATGCGGAAGATAGCGGCCGTCTACATAAGCAATGCGGGACATGAATGTACTCTAGCTTATTCCGAGCGCCTTGAGCTTGCGATGCAACGCCGAGCGCTCCATGCCGACAAATTCGGCCGTGCGTGAAATGTTGCCGCCGAACCGGCTGATCTGCGCCACGAGATATTCGCGCTCGAACACCTCGCGCGCATCGCGCAGCGGAAGGCCCATCAGATGCTCGCCGCCGTTGCCGTTGGGCATGTTCGGCACCATCGATCCGACATCCGGCGGCAACATGCTCGCATCGAGCACCAGGTCGGGATCGCCCCCGGCAAGGATCATCAAACGCTCGACGTTGTTGCGAAGTTGCCGCACGTTCCCCGGCCAATCATGCGACTGCAGCACGGCCATCGCATCGTCGCCGATCTTGCGCTTGGGCAAGCCGGTCGCGCGTGAAATCTGCTCCATGAAATAATCGACGAGATCGGGAATATCCTCTCGCCGCTCCGCGAGCGGAGGTACCCGGATCGGCACGACGGACAGGCGATGATAAAGATCCTCGCGGAAGCGCCCTTCGCTGATCTCGTTTTCCAGGTTGCGCGCCGTCGAGGAAACGATCCGTACATCGACCGCCACCTTGGCGCTGCCGCCGACACGCTGAAACGTCTGGTCGACCAGAACACGCAATATCTTGTTCTGCGTTTCGCGCGGCAAATCCGCGATATCGTCGATAAAGAGCGTGCCGCCGTTTGCTTCCTCCAATGCGCCGGTCTTGCGTTCGCCGGCCCCGTTGGAGTGATCGACGCCGAATAACTCGATCTCCATGCGCTCTGGCGTGATAGCGGCGGCATTGATCACGATGAAAGGCCCTGACGCGCGTGCCGAAAGCTGATGGATGGTCCGCGCGGTCAATTCCTTGCCGCCACCTGAGGGGCCGACAATGAGAATGCGGCTGTTGGTCGGCGCTACCTTCTCGATGGTCTGTCGTAACTGTCCGATGGTGGCGGAGCGGCCGACAATAATCGGTTGCGCGGGCGCCGACTGCTTGAGTTGCTTCACTTCGCGCCGTAAGCGCCAGGTTTCGAGCGCGCGGTCGGCGACGAGCACCAGCCGGTCGGCTTTGAACGGCTTCTCGATGAAATCGTAGGCGCCGTGCTTGATAGCGGCGACGGCGGTTTCGATATTGCCGTGACCGGAGATCATCACCACCGGAAGGTCCGGGTGTTCCTGCTTGATCGTATCGAGAAGCTGCAAGCCATCGAGACGGCTGCCCTGCAGCCAGATATCCAGGAAAACCAGATGCGGCCGCTTCGACGCGATCGCGGATAGCGCTTCCTCGCTGTTACGGGCGGTGCGGGCGTTATAGCCCTCGTCCTCCAGTATCCCGGCAACGAGGTCGCGGATATCCGCCTCATCGTCAACGATCAGAATCTCGGCCGTCATGACAGTGACTCGTTACGTATTGATGTTCGTTGCCGCTGTTTCGGAATTTGTCGTATCGCCGGGATTTGCAGCGAAACGGATACGCAGCCAGGCGCCGCGCTGGCCCGGAATTCGATCCGCAGCGTCACCGAGTTCAATCACTCCCCCGTGCTCCTCGACGATACGGCCGACAATGGCGAGACCAAGGCCGGTGCCCTTTTCCCGCGTCGTGACGTAGGGCTCGAGCAAGCGGCTGCGGTTTTCTTTGGGTAGTCCGATGCCGTTATCCACAACGTCGATGACGACGTCGTCGCCGTCGCGTGCGGCAAAGACGTGAATGCGGCCTTTGCCCAATTCGGCCGGCGGAACGGCGGCAATCGCCTCGGTCGCGTTCTTGATGATGTTGGTAAGCGCTTGCGAGATCAAGCGGCGGTCGAAACGCGCCGGCATGGGGTCTTCGGCAATGTCGACCTCGATGTCGATGCCGGCATTGCCGACACGCATGAGGAACGCCGCCTGCCGCACCGTATCGGCTACGTCGTCGGCTTCGATCACCGGCTTCGGCATGCGGGCAAAACGCG
>DASUKT010000425.1:0-4151 GCA_036278575.1 Pseudolabrys sp.
CTCGAGCAGGGCAAGAATAATCGCGCTGCCGGCGATGACCATCGGAATGCTGACGGCAAGGCCGAGCGTGAGCAGAATGTATTGCCCCTTCGCCACGGCCGCGACGGCCACTACGTTGTCGAGGCTCATCACGATATCGGCGACGACAACGATACGCACGGCGCGCCACAGGTCGTCGACCGCTTCCGGCGTGTCCTCGTCGTCGTGACTCTGCGGCGCGAGCAGCTTGATTGCGATCCAGACCAGTGCGATCGAGCCGACCAGCTTGAGGTAGGGCAGCGTCAACAGCTTGGCTACGACGACGGTGAAAATGATCAGCAGCACGGAGGCAAAGCCGGCGCCGATAATCATGCCCCACAGACGCTCGCGCGGCGGCAGGCCGCGGCAAGCCAGCGCAATCACGACTGCGTTGTCGCCGGACAAAAGAATGTTGATCCAGATGACCTGAAGAACGGACACCCAGAACGTTGCTGAGCTAAAGTCGGCGCTCAGGGCGCTCCACACGTTTTTCCTCCAACTTACACGTCGGCACTGTTTATTCTTGTTCGCTCCGCTGGAGCGTTATTTTCCAGCGTAACCGGCTGCGGCAAGCATGACCAGCGCAGATTGCTTCTAGCCGACAATCTCGTTTTCGGAGAAGAACTGAGCGATCTCGCGAGCCGCGGTGTCGGTGGCGTCGGAACCATGTACGGAATTCTCCCCGATCGACTTGGCATGGACCTTGCGGATCGTGCCCGGTGCGGCCTTGGCCGGATCCGTGGCGCCCATCACCTCGCGATATTTGGCAATCGCGTTCTCGCCTTCGAGAACCTGCACCACAACGGGGCCTGAAATCATGAAGTCGACGAGCTCGCCGAAGAAAGGCCGCTCGCGATGCACGCTGTAGAACTGCTCGGCCTGCTTGCGGGTGATGTGCACGCGCTTCTGCGCCACGATGCGAAGGCCCGCTTGCTCGATCATCGCGTTGATGGCGCCGGTCAAATTGCGCGCGGTTGCGTCGGGCTTGAGGATCGAAAATGTACGCTCGACCGCCATCGGAAATATCCTTTTTGGTTGTTCTTTTCAGGAGAAAAGTCGCGGCGGCTTATACCGGCAGGTCATCAGCGCTGCAAGGCCGGCCGCGCTGCGCTATGGTCCGCTTCCTGCCGGGAGATGAAGGATGAAATCGCGCTATGTCATGTTTGCGGGTTACAACGCCTGGTGCAACGAGCGGCTCTATGACGCGGCGGCAAAAACGTCCGACACCGACTATCGTGCCGATCGTGGCGCGTTCTTCAAATCGCTGCACGGCACGCTCAATCACCTGCTGCTCGGCGACCGCATCTGGATGCGACGTTTCACCGGAGAAGGTGAGCACCCGGTGAATCTGGATGCCATTCTGTTTGACGACTTTGGATCGCTGCTCGCCGCGCGCCGCGCCGAGGACGAGCGCATCAGTCGCTACGTAGCCGGGCTGAGCGAAGCCGATCTCGCCGGTACGATCCGGTACCGGACGCTTGTGCAACCTGTCGAAATCGAGCAGGCGCTCGCCCCTGCCCTCGATCATTTCTTCAACCATCAAACGCACCACCGCGGACAAGCTCATGCACTGCTTACCGCGATTGCGGGCGACGCGCCGTCCTTCGACCTGATCATGTACCAACGCGAAACCGGCCAGGGCGCCTTGCGCAAAATTGGCTAAGGCAGTGGCTACACGGGTTGCGAAGCGTCTCTCGCTCCGTCAAAAGGCCCCATGCTCGTTGTCGAGAATCTTACCGTTCGGGTGGCCGGCCGCGTACTGCTCGAAAGTGCGTCGGCGCGGATTCCCGCGGGTGCGCGCGTCGGACTCGTGGGCCGGAATGGCACCGGCAAGACCACGCTGTTTAATGTGATCGCGGGCGATCTCGCACCCGAACACGGCGACGTCGAGCTCCCGAAACGCTGGCGCATCGGCCGGCTCGCACAAGAAGCGCCGAACGGACCTGAGAGCCTGCTCGAAATCGTGCTCAAGGCAGATGCGGAGCGCGCGCGCCTCCTGGCGGAAGCGGAAACAGCCGACGATCCGCACCGCATCGCCGAGATTCAATCGCGTCTTGCCGATATCGGCGCGCACGCCGCGCCCGCCCGCGCCGCTGCGATCCTTTCAGGTCTTGGCTTCTCTACGGCGGATCAGCAACGCGCTTGCAGCGAATTTTCCGGCGGCTGGCGAATGCGCGTCGCCCTCGCAGCCACGCTCTTTGCCGAACCCGATCTTTTGCTGCTCGACGAACCCACAAACTATCTTGATCTCGAAGGGACCCTTTGGCTGCAAGATCATCTCGCGCGTTACCGGCGCACCCTGATTGTCATCAGCCACGACCGCGATCTTCTCGACCATGCGGTAGACCAAATCCTTTCACTGGAAGGGCATAAGCTCGCGCTGCATCGCGGCGGCTACTCGGCATTCGAGCGGCAGCGCCGCGAGCGCCAGGCGCTCGACCTCAAACTTGCAAAAAAGCAGGAAGCGCAGCGGAAGCATCTGCAAGCCTTCGTCGACCGCTTTCGCGCCAAGGCCAGCAAGGCCCGCCAGGCGCAATCCCGGCTGAAGATGCTGGCAAAGCTGGAGCCGATCGCATCGCTGGTGACCGAAGACGTCCGGCCGATTGAAATTCCGGCACCTGAGAAGACTCTCTCGCCGCCGATCGTTGCAATGGATCAGATAAGCGTCGGCTACACGCCGGGGCAGCCGGTGCTCTCGCGGCTTACTTTGCGGATCGATGACGACGACCGCATCGCTTTGCTGGGCGCGAACGGAAATGGAAAATCCACATTCGTGAAGCTGATTGCCGGCCGGCTCACGCCGTTTCAGGGACGTATCGTTCGTGCCGAGAAGCTCAAAGTCGGTTACTTCGCGCAGCATCAACTCGATGAACTTGAGGCGGACGCTAGTCCCTACGATCACGTTCGCGTCCTCATGCCCGATGCGCCGGAAGCGAGCGTGCGTGCGCGCGTCGGCGCTATCGGATTTTCCGGCGCAGCCGCCGACAACAAGGTGAAGAGCCTGTCAGGCGGCGAAAAGGCCCGGCTGCTGCTTGGGCTGGCGACATTCGACGGCGTGCACCTCGCGATTTTCGACGAGCCGACCAATCATCTCGATATCGACAGCCGCGCGGCGCTCATCGAAGCGATCAACGATTATCGCGGCGCCGTCATTCTGGTTTCGCACGACCGCTATTTGCTCGAGGCTTGCGCGGACCGGCTGTGGCTCGTGCAAGACGGACAGGTCACTCCGTTTGACGGCGATCTGGATGAATACCGCCGGCAAATCCTTTCCGAGCGCGACGAAAGCAAGCGCATGCGCAGCGAGCCCGCGGCACAATCCGACCCTGCGCAAGTCCGTCGCGCCGCCGCCGAAAAGCGCGCCAGGACGGCACCGCTCCGCAAACGCGTAGTGCGCGCAGAGACGGCAATCGCCCGTATCACGGCTGAACTGGAAAAAATCGATGCCGCGCTCGCGGACGGCAATTTGTTTGCGCGCGAGCCGGCGAAGGCGGCAGCCCTCGCCAAGGCACGATCGGACGCGAGTGCAGCTTTGGCGGCGGCGGAAGAAGACTGGATTGCCGCAAGCACGGCGATCGAAACGGCGTGACCTATTGGACGTAGACGCGAGTACCGGCGCCGGCGGTCTTCGCCGGAGCTCGTGTTTTCTTTTTCGGCTTTTTCGATTTTTGCGCTTTTTCCGGCGACGCAGCTTGCGGCGTCTGGTCGACCTCCTTCAGACGACCCGCTTCAAAGTGATAGATCCCGGGCCAGTTCCCCGCGAGATAAGTCACAACGGCAGTGCGCTCGCCGCCCGCACCCGCCCCGATTGTGACTGTCTGCGGCTGGCCGGCACGACGCACGACCTGGCACTCGGTCATGCCAAGGGCAACGCCCCCTGCGGGAAGTCTCCCAAAGGACGGCCCCGGACCCGCAGGGCCAGGCTCAAGCCGGTCCGGAGGGGGCGCCGGCGGAGTAACAGCAGCCGAACCACTTGCACTTTTATCCGCCGGAGCGCCGTTCGCCGGCGCATTCGCCGCGGGTGCCGGCGGTTCAGGGGCCGGTGCGCAAGTGCCATCAGCAGCAACCAGATCTTCCGGCCCGACAGCCTTTTTTTGGTTCAGCTCGGGCGTGTTGTTCGTAAACAGGTTCCA
>DASUKT010000426.1:0-9492 GCA_036278575.1 Pseudolabrys sp.
ACGCGGGGCGTATCCGCGGTAACAATCGTGAGGATCACATTGTGCTCATGCAGCACCTTGTTGTGCTTCAGATTGTGCAGGAGCGCCGTCGGCGTGAATTCCGGATCGCTCGTCAGAAACACGGCCGTCCCGGCCACAATATGCGGCGGCTTTTTCTCCAGACTCCGAAATAGCGTATCGAGCGGCACTTCGGTGCGGCGCGTCTTGTCGAACAGGATGCGCGTCCCGCGCCGCCAGGTCAAAATCAGCAGCACCATCGAGCCGCCAAACAGGATCGGCGCCCACGCGCCTTCGAACAGCTTGAGGAAGTTGGCCGAAAAAAACGTCACATCCACGACGACCAATGGCGCGATCAGCAGCGCCGTCTGCCAGAGCTTCCAGCGCCACAGTTTCCAGATCACAATGAAGGTCAACAGGCCATCCACCACCATCGTGGTCGCGACCGCGATGCCATAGGCGGAGGCGAGCGCGCTCGACGTATGGAACAGCGCCACCAGCAGAAGCACACCGATCAACAGCCAGACCGTCACGCGCGGAATGTAAATCTGACCCACGTGCGATGCAGACGTGTGCAGGATCGCCAGCCGCGGCAACATGCCGAGCCGGATCGCCTGATGAACCAACGAATAGGCCCCCGTGATAACAGCCTGACTCGCAATGACCGTCGCCACGGTCGCCAACACGATCATCGGTAGCAGGAAAGGTTCCGGCACCAGCCGATAAAACGGATTCGCGATGGCCGAGGGGTCGGCCAGAAGCTTGGCGCCCTGCCCGAAGTAATTCAGCAGCAACGACGGAAGGACAAGACAAAGCCACGCCACCTGAATGGGCTTGCGGCCGAAGTGACCGAGATCCGCATAGAGCGCTTCACCCCCGGTGACGCACAGAAATACCGCGCCGAGTGTCACCAGTCCTATTTCGCCGTGATGATAAAGAAACAAGATCCCGTAAAGCGGATTGATGGCGACCAGGACGTGCGGGTCGTCGCGCAGATGAAGGACGCCGGCGGCTGCAATCGATAAGAACCAGATCACCATGATCGGTCCGAAGAGCGCAGCGACTTTTGCGGTGCCCCGGCTTTGTGCGGCAAACAATGCGACAAGAATGACAACCGCCAGCGGCGCGACGTAATCGCTGAATCCCGGGCTGGCGAGATCAAGGCCTTCAACCGCGGACAAAACCGAAATCGCGGGCGTGATGACCGAATCGCCCAGGAACATCGACGCCCCGATCACGCCGACAATAAAGACAAATGTTGTGCGTCGCCCCAGCGCGCGGCCCGCCAGGGCCGTCAGCGAAAGCGTCCCGCCTTCGCCTTTGTTGTCGGCGCGCAGCAAGATCAGGACGTACTTGAGCGTCACTGTAATGATAAGCGCCCAAAGAATGAGCGACAGCACGCCGAGGACTGTCTCTCGGGTCACGATACCGTTGGTAGTGGTGGCCCTGGCCGCTTCGCGAAAGGCGTAGAGCGGACTCGTGCCGATGTCGCCATACACCACCCCGACACTGCCAAGGGCCAGCGCCAGAAAATTCGGCGGCTCCGGTCGCTGCTCGACAGCCAGATCCGCTGCAGCCACCGTTCCATTTGCGCTGTCGGTCATGAGGTCGCCAGAAGCGTCGATGGGCGGGGCTTATAACACCGCCCTAAACGAGAGAACACCGCGGATTATGCGGCAATTTGAGCGATTTTCCCTGGAACGCTTTACACTACGGCTTAAATCCCGCCGGCAAGGGAGGCGCCTCCCGCATCAACGTGATCGTCACACGACGATTGGGCGCCATCGCCGGATCGTCGGGGAACAGCGGCTCGGTGTCGGCTTTGCCGGCGACCATGTAGAAATGGCCCGGCGGAACCCCCTCGGCAGCGAGAATTTCACGCACGGCATTGGCCCGGTCGGCCGAAAGCTCCCATGGCCCATAACCTGGCTTCGGCGGGACCTTAAGGGACGACGTATGCCCCACGATTGAAATGCGGTACGGCATCGCCTTCAAGGCAGGCGCAATGCGCTGAATGATTTTTCGCGCGCGTCCGTTTGGCTCCTTCGAACCCTCGGCAAACATCGAGCGCCCGTCCTGATCGACAAGCTCGATATTGAGCCCCTCCTTGCTTTCCTCGACCATGATGTGTTTCGACAGCTCCGCTATGTCCGGCATCTGCTGCAAAGCTTGCCGCAGCGACGCGGCCGCAAGCGCAAATTTGCTGTCGGCCTTGATGCGCGCTCCATAGGTGCGGTTGTGGTCCTTCTCGTCCGGCGAGGGCGTGGCGGAGGCTTCCTCCGGCGGAATATTGGCGGCGTTTTTCAGTTTTGGCCGGGTCGGGAGTCCGAGGACCTCGATAATCCCGGAATAGCGCACGCGGTCCTGCACGCCGAATGCATCGCGCATTGAGCCGGCGACAACTTGCAACTTTTGCTGATCTTGTGTCGAAAAGGCGACCAGCATCACGAAGAAGCTGACCAACAGACCCATAAGATCGGCAAAGGTGACGAACCAGCCGTGTCCGCCGTGGGCCGCTTCTTTACGCCTTGCCATTGAACGCTACTCCCCGCATGCGGCTCTCAAGCGGGCGCAGCCGCGGGCTCCGCGTCTTCTTTTTCGTCTTCGCTGTGACGGTGCTTTTCGGGCAGGTAGGCGAGCAACATTTCTCTCACCAAAGTCGGGCTCTTCGCTTCCCGAATCATCAGAATGCCGTCGATGATGAGCGTTCGGTTGATTTCCTCGTCGACGAGCTTGAGGTGCAGCTTGTCGGCGATCGGCAGGCAAAACAAATTGGCAAGTGCAGCGCCGTAGAAGGTGGCGAGAAGCGCGCCTGCCATATAGGGGCCGAGCTTCGATGGATCGGTCATGTTGGCGAACATCTGGACCATGCCGATCAGCGTGCCGATCATGCCGAAGGCCGGGGCACAGTCACCGACGGCGCGATAAATCTTCTGGCCTTCATCGAGATGCGTGAGGAAGTTATCGCGATCGCGCTCGAGATTGTCGCGGATGAAGGTGCCATCGTAGCCGTCCGCCACGAAGCGCACGCCTTTGGCGAGATACGGATCTTCAATTTCGACTTTTTCCAAGCCCATCGGGCCCGACTTGCGGGCAATTTCGGCAAGACCGGCGATTTCATCGACGAGCTCGCGCTGCGTCATGCGGCGCATGGTGAAGGCAAATTTGGCGCCGAGCGGAAGGCCGTGAAAAATCGAGGAGAGTGGAAAACGAATCAGGGTCGCCGCGAACGAACCGCCAAAGATGACGATAAAAGCATGCTCGCTGACGAACATGCGCAAATCGCCGCCCATCAAGATAACAACACTGATAACGGCGACGCCGCAGAACAAGCCTAGACTGGTCGCAATATCCATGAAGTACCCCGGACGCCCGACACCCGGCCGGCGCGCCGTCCGGCCCGCCGACCTCCCGACCCTAGACTGGCGCTGTTAAGAGGCGGTAAAGGCTAACCGATCGTGAATAAAAAACCGCGCGGTCGCGGCTGGAAGCTCGTGACCTGACTGCAAAAAGCTGCAAAAATCGAATGAACGGGCCACCAAGGCCCGTTTTCCCTTGAAAAACATCGTTGGAATCGGAGGACAGATTATGCGTGAGATTGGCCATTTCATCGGCGGAAAAGAGGTGAAGGGGTCCTCCGGACGCTTTGGCGACGTGTTCAATCCGAATACGGGAGAAGTGCAGGCCAAAGTGGCGCTCGCCGCCAAATCGGAGGTCGAAAAAGCCATCGCCGATGCCGAGGCCGCTCAACCGAAGTGGGCCGCCACCAACCCACAGCGCCGCGCGCGCGTCATGTTCAAGTTTTTGGACCTCGTGCATCAGGAATCCGATGACCTGGCGCGCCTGCTCTCCTCCGAGCATGGCAAGACGTTCGCCGACTCGAAAGGAGACATTCAGCGCGGCCTCGAAGTCGTGGAGTTTGCCTGCGGCATCCCGCATCTGATGAAAGGCGAGTACAGCGAAAGCGCCGGCACCGGCACCGATCTCTACTCGATGCGGCAGCCGCTGGGTGTCGTCGCCGGTATCACCCCGTTCAACTTTCCGGCAATGATCCCGCTCTGGAAATGCGCACCGGCAATCGCCTGCGGCAATGCGTTCATTCTCAAGCCCTCGGAGCGCGATCCGAGCGTCCCGATGCGGCTCGCAGAGCTATTCATCAAAGCCGGTTTGCCGGAAGGCATTCTCAACGTGGTCAACGGCGATAAAGAGGCGGTCGATACGTTACTCACGGACGCGCGCGTCAAGGCGGTCGGTTTTGTCGGCTCTTCCGACATTGCCCATTACATCTACGCCACCGCCGCAGCTCACGGGAAACGCGTGCAATGCTTCGGCGGCGCCAAAAACCACATGGTGGTGATGCCTGACGCCGATATGGACCAGGCGGTGGACGCGCTCATCGGCGCCGGTTACGGCTCAGCCGGCG
Source organism: Pseudolabrys sp. (assembly GCA_036278575.1). Lineage (GTDB taxonomy): Bacteria > Pseudomonadota > Alphaproteobacteria > Rhizobiales > Xanthobacteraceae > Pseudolabrys. Next base: position 4,421 of record DASUKT010000426.1, read on the forward strand.
AACGCTGCATGGCGGTATCGGTCGCGGTACCGGTTGGTGAAAAGACCGCCGATATCCTGGTCAAGAAACTGATCCCGCGCGTCGAAGGCCTGAAGATCGGACCTTCCACGGACACCCAGGCCGACTATGGCCCGATGGTGACGCGGGCGCTGCTCAACAAAGTAAGGGACTACATCGACACCGGCGTGAAGGAAGGTGCCGAGCTTTTAGTCGACGGCCGTAACTTCAAACTGCAGGGCTACGAAAACGGCAATTTCATCGGCGGCTGCCTGTTCGACCACGTGAAGCCGAATATGAAGATCTACAAGGAAGAGATTTTCGGGCCTGTTCTTTCGGTCGTCCGCGCAAAGGATTACGAAGAGGCGGTGCGCCTGCCGTCCGAGCACGAGTACGGCAACGGTGTTGCGATCTTTACCCGCGACGGTGATACCGCGCGTGATTTCACGGCACGCGTCAATGTCGGAATGGTCGGCGTGAATTTCGCGATACCCGTGCCGCTCTCCTATCATACGTTCGGCGGCTGGAAGCGATCCGGATTCGGCGATCTCAATCAGCACGGCCCGGACTCGATCCGCTTCTACACCAAGACCAAGACCATCACCTCGCGCTGGCCGTCCGGCACGAAGGAAGGCGCTGAATTCGTGATTCCCACCATGAAGTAAGCGCGCGGACGATGAGACGCTCAGGTACAGCGGTCGCCATCTTTGGCCTCTTTCTGCTCGCCGGTTGCGCCGGCGAGCAACCTTCGCTTTTCGGCAAGCCGGCGCCCGCCGCGCCGCCCGTCCCAAAAGTGTCCATGGCAGGCCGCTGGATGCTGGCCGAGCCCGGCATGAAGCCGTGCGGATTGCGTTTTGGCGGCGCAGCCGGCGCGCAGGAGGGCACGATAGCCCCCGAGGGGGGCTGTCCCGGCAACTTCTTCACGAGCCGGCACTGGACGCTCGGAAATGGCGATCTTGTTATCAAGGACCACAACAGCGAACCGCTCGCAAATCTCCTTCTTGCAAATGGACAATTTCAGGGCACGTCAGTAACCGGCACGCCAGTGACGCTCAGCCGTTGAATTCACACTCTAACAAATTGGCAGAACATCATGGCTGAATATCAACTTTATTGCTTTGCCCAGTCCGGAAATTGCTATCGCGCCGCGCTGATGCTCAACCTGATCGGCGCGGATTGGGAGCCAATCTGGGTCGATTTCTTCGGTGAGATGATCCAGCGCAAACCGGACTACCGCGAAAGCATCAACGAAATGGGCGAAGCCCCGGTGCTCGTTCACGGCGGTAAAAAGCTGACGCAGTCCGGCGTAATCCTCACCTATTTGGCAAACCGCTCCGGCAAATTCAAACCGCAAGGAGAAGACGAGGAACTCGAAGCACTGCGTTGGATTATCTTCGATAATCAGAAGGTCAATGGCTTCCTCGGACCGTTCCGCTTTTTGCGCACGCTTGCAAAGCAGAAAAGCGACCCGACGGTGCTCGCCTTTCTCAAGGGCCGTATCGATGGAAACTTGGCAATCGTCGACAAACGACTCTCATCGCGGAAATTCCTGCTCGGTGAGCGCCCCACGATCGCCGACATTTCGCTCGCCGGCTATCTGTACTATCCGGCCGACGAATTCGGCTTCGACGTCGCCAAAGAACACCCGGCGATCGCCGCATGGCGCGAGCGCATCAAGGCGCTGCCGGGATGGAAACATCCGTACGAGCTGATGCCCGGCTACCCGCTGGGGACTCGCTAAGGGCGATTTGCCGGCATTCAGTTAAGACGCATTGGACGCTCGTCGTCGTCCGGTTCATCGGCCGGCGGCACGAAACCGACTGGCTCCGAACCTGCCGACGAACGCTCTGCGGCTGCCCGCAGCTCATACCTGCGGTACGACATAAAACCGATCGGCAGACAGACGAGGTAGGCAAGCGTGCCGATCGTTAGCACGACCCACGGGTAGCTGATCAACAGCGCAAAAAACAGAACCACCAGCACAAACACCGGCAGCACCATTTCAGGCGGGACGCGCTTGCCGACGCGCTTTCCGGAAAAGACCGGTAGACGTGAGACCATCAGTAGCGCGATGGCGAGCGTATAGACGAAGGTGATCCACACGACGACGATTCCGTGCGGCGCACCGAGAAACGACAGATAGATCGGTAGCAAGACCGTGATCGCGCCCGCCGGCGCCGGAATGCCCGTGAAGAAGTTCGCAGCCCAGGCCGGCCGGTTCGGATCGTCGATCATCACGTTGAAACGCGCGAGCCTCAGGCCCGCGCAGATCGCGAACACCAGCGCGGCAATCCAGCCCGCCGATTTGAGATCGTGCAGGCCCCAGAAGTACAGCACCAAAGCCGGCGTCACGCCGAAATTGACGAAATCGGCAAGGCTGTCGAGCTCGGCCCCGAATTTCGATGTCCCCTTGAGCAGGCGAGCAATACGGCCGTCGATTCCGTCAAGCAGCGCCGCGAACACGATGGCCGCCAGCGCCAGCTCCAGATTGCCCTCGACCGAAAGGCGGATGGCCGTTAGTCCCGCGCACAGCGCCAAAAGCGTGATCAGGTTCGGCAGCAAAGTCCGAACCGGGATCGGCCGGAATCGGGGGCGCTTTTCCGCCTGCGTCGGATCGAAAGGAGGAAATACCATGCGGGCCAATATACGCTTCCGATGAGGGTCGTGCCACGGCGCACGGTCTAAATCAGCGTCGGTCGTTAACGACACAAAAGCGCCCGCAGGATCGCGTTAACCGAGGCGGAACGCGCGCGCCTTCCCGGAACTGCTCAAATCGGCAACGACGGTTTCGCCGGCGAGCGCGGTCTGTCCGACGGCCACAAGAACGGCCGCTCCTTGCGGCAAATAGACATCAAGCCGCGAGCCGAAACGGATCATGCCGAAGCGCTCGCCGGCCGCGAGTTCCTGTCCCTCGCGGGCGAAGCTGACGATGCGCCTCGCAACGAGACCCGCAATCTGCACCACCGCGATGCGGACACCCGCTGTCGTCATAATGATCGCATTGCGCTCGTTGTCCTCGCTTGCCTTGTCGAGATCAGCGCTGACGAATTTTCCAGGACGATAGATGATGCGCTCGATCCTGCCTCCGACCGGGCTGCGGTTCACATGGCAATCGAAGACGCTCATGAAGATGGAAACGCGCAGCATCGGCGTGTCGCCCAAGCCGAGTTCGCGCGGCGGCGCGACGGCGGTGATCTGGCTCACACGGCCATCGGCGGGCGAAACCACAAGCCCTTCGGCAACGGGCGTGACACGCGGCGGATCGCGGAAGAAGTAGGCGCACCAGACCGTTGCCAACGTCCCCAGCCAGCCCAGCGGCGGCCACAACCAGAAAAGGATCAGGCTCACGAGCGCGAAGGCACCGATGAACGGATAGCCCTCGGGCGTGATCGGCACCAGTTGCGAGCGGACAGAGTTGACGATCGACATTGTTCGCTCAGTGCCGCGAGTCCGGTCCCCTCTCCCTTTGTGGGAGAGGGTGGCGCGCGGAGCGCGCCGGGAGAGGGGTAGATAAATCGGCGCAAGCAAGCATTCGGGAAACCTCACCCAAAACGAGTTCCGTTCGCTTCAAGACATCGTTATTCCAGAAACGTAATATCCGAAATCCCTGACTGCGCAGCCACTGGTCTCGAATGTGATCGGCCCGATTTTCCGAATGCTGGCCTCCATCAACTTCGACTATCAATGAGTGTTGAAACGAAACAAAATCGACAATGTATGGTCCGATCGGAAATTGACGTTTGAATTTCACTTTGTGGAATCGATGCGCTCGAAGTCGGTACCATAGCCGCAACACGGCATCAGTCATGCGCTTGCGAAGCTGCTTGGCTTGCGCCCGACCCATCACCCCTCTCCCGGCTCAGCCTTCGGCTGAGCCACCCCCTCCCACAAGGGAGAGGGAATAGTCCCAACTGCTCAGCCGCAATACAAGACTTCTCCAATTACTCCGCGGCGTCCGCCTGCAACGGCAGCGGCATGGAAGCAGCAGCCGAGATTTCATCATTCACTGGTGGCGGATTGCGATTGGGTGCGCCGTCGCCCTCACCCGCGCGCGCAAGCTTCTCGCGCGCCTCCTCCGCCTCGCGCTGGCGATTCCACATGCTGGCGTAAAGCCCGTTGCGCGCCAGCAAGCCATAATGCGTGCCGCGCTCGACGATTTCACCCTGATCGAGCACGATGATCTCATCGGCGCCGACGATCGTCGACAGGCGGTGCGCGATGACCAGCGTCGTCCGATTTGCCGAGACGCGCTCAAGCGCGTCCTGGATTTCCTTCTCGGTATGGCTGTCGAGCGCTGAGGTCGCCTCATCGAGCAGGAGGATCGGCGGGCCTTTCAGGATGGTGCGCGCGATCGCGACCCGCTGCTTCTCGCCGCCCGAAAGCTTCAGCCCGCGCTCGCCTACCTCCGTCTCGTATCCTTGCGGCGACAGACGGATGAAGCCGTCGATCTGCGCAAGCCGCGCGGCTTCCTCGACCTCCGTATCGATCGCTTCCCAGCGGCCGTAGCGAATGTTGTAGCGGATCGTGTCGTTGAACAGCACGGTGTCCTGCGGCACCATGCCGATCGCCTCGCGCAGCGACTTCTGCGTCACCATGCTGATATCCTGACCGTCAATCAGAATGCGACCGCTGGACACGTCATAAAAACGATAGATCAGCCGTGACAGCGTCGACTTGCCGGCGCCGGACGGACCGACAACCGCAACGGTCTTGCCGGCCGGCACCTCGAAGCTGAGATCTTTCAGGATAGAACGATCAGGCTCGTAGGCGAACGCGACGTTCTCGAAACGAATGGTGCCGTGGCTGACGCGCAGCGGCGACGCATCCGGCCTGTCGAGCACTTCGGGGCGGCGGGAGAGCAGCGCGAACATGAATTCGATATCGGTCACCGCTTGCTTGATCTCACGATAGACCATGCCCATGAAATTGAGCGGCTGGTAAAGCTGGATCATCATGGCGTTGATCAGCACGAAGTCGCCAACGGTATTGGCGCCGCGTTGGATACCGAAGGCGCAAAGCACCATGGCCGAGGCGAGCCCGATGCTGAAAATGACGGCTTGGCCGGCATTGAGCAC
>DASUKT010000427.1:0-4311 GCA_036278575.1 Pseudolabrys sp.
TCGCACGCCATCTCGAACCGGCGGCCGATCATCCATGCATACGGCCCGCCGCCTTTCATGCGCTTGCCCCAGGTCGAGTCATAGTCCTTGCCGCCGCGCGTGTCGCGGATGAGCTTAAACACGTGCTCGGCACGGTCGGGGTAATTCGCTTCCAGCCATTCGCGGAACAGGTCGCGCACTTCGAGCGGCAGGCGCAGCAGCACATATCCTGCTTCCTTCACGCCGGCGACCGCGGCGGCGTCGAGGATGCGCTCGATTTCCATGTCGTTGAGCGCCGGAATGATCGGTGCGACCATGACCGTGGTCGGCACGCCGGCTTGCGATAAGCGCCGCAATGTCTCCAGCCGCCGCATCGGCGTTGCCGCGCGCGGCTCCATTTTGCGCGCAAGCTCGGCATCGAGCGTCGTCACCGACAGCGCGACTTTCGCGAGCCGCCGTTCCGCCATGCGCGCAAGGATGTCGAGATCGCGCAGCACCAGCGCCGACTTGGTGACGATGCCGACCGGATGCCCGGCTGCGTCCAGCACTTCCAGGATGCGGCGCATCACCTGGTAGCGGCGCTCGATCGGCTGATACGGATCGGTATTGGTGCCGATCGCGATCACCTTCGGCGCGTAATTGGTCGCGGATAGCTCTTTCTCGAGAAGCTCGGCCGCGTCCGGCTTCACGAAGAGCTTCGACTCGAAATCAAGCCCCGGCGACATACCGAGATAGGCGTGCGTCGGTCGAGCGAAGCAATAGATGCAGCCGTGTTCACAGCCGCGATAGGGATTTATCGAGCGATCAAACCCGATATCGGGCGAATCGTTCCGCGTGATGATCTTTCGCGTCGCGTCGACCGTCACGGTGGTCTTGAACGCTGGCAGTTCGTCGAGCGAGCGCCAGCCATCGTCGAAGGCGATGCGCGCCAGTGGCTCGTACCGGCCGACCGCGTTGGTGGTCGCGCCACGCCCGCGCCTGCGCTCGAAATCGACCGCAACGCCGAGCAGACCCGTCGTGTATTCGCCGAATTTGTCGTCCGCCGGCGTGGAGGGCTGCCCCGCCGGCGGACGCTTCAAGGCTGTAGAGTTACGAGCCATGTCCGTACCCTAGCTCAGGAACGTGAACATAACAAGAACATTAAGGTGCTAGACGGTTTCTGCATGAGGACTACCCTGGCTCGTACCGCCGCGATTTCTCCTCACATGATATGGTAGGAAGCCGTAAATAGGGTTCCGGTTCCATGCTGAGCGCCATTATCGCGACGCGCGAATCGGAGCAAACGCTGGTACGGACGCTTGCCGCGCTGGTACCCGGCGCGACCTCCGGCGTGCTGAAAGAGGTGATTGTCGCCGACGCCAATTCGCGCGACGCGACCGCCGAAGTCGCCGACATTGCCGGCTGCCGCTTCATGACATCGGAGAAGTCCCTCGGCGAACGGCTGAAGGAGGCTGCCTCGGCGGCGCGCGCGCCTTGGCTCCTGTTCCTGCGCGCGGGCGCTGTGCCGGGCGAAAACTGGATCGCCGCCGTCGAAAGCTTCGTCGCCACCGCCGAGCGGCTCGACCGCGCCAACAGCGTCGGCGCGTTTCGCCTGGATGGCTATGCGGGCGCGCAGCGCCCCGGCTTCAGCGAAATGTTTGCGCTTTTTCGGGCGATGATTGGCAGCAGCACGGGCCCAGCGCAGGGCCTGCTCATCGGCAAACGCTTCTACAAGTCGATTGGCGGCCATCCGGGCGGCGAGGATGCCGAGGCGCTTTTGCTGAACCGCATCGGCCGCCGCCAGATCGCGCTTCTGCCCTGCCCGATCAACGGAACCGGCTGCCGGTCAGATACTTGACTTTGTCAACTATCTGGCCGACGCTCACTGGCATGCAGGCAAATCCCCAGCGCGAACGGCGCATCGCGGCGGTGCGGCGCTTCAATCGCTTCTACACGCGGCAGATCGGCGTCCTGCGCAAAGGTTATCTCGACACCTCCTATTCGCTCGGCGAAATGCGCGTGCTTTACGAAATCGTGCATGGCGCGCGCACCGCGAGCGAAATCGGCCGCAACCTCGATCTCGATGCCGGATACCTTAGCCGCGTGCTGCGCCAGTTCGAGAAACGCGGCTTCGTCAGACGCACGGTTTCCGCCGAAGATGCGCGCCAAAGTCATCTCGCCATGACGCCGCGCGGGCGAAAAGCGTTTGCGCCCATGGACAAGGGTTCGCAGACGCTTGTCGGCGGCATGCTCGACACTCTCGCCCCCGCCGATCAATCGCGCCTCGTCGCCGCGATGGACTCGATCGAGAGCTTGCTCAATGGAAAAAGCAGGCCGGAAAAGAAAGCCGGACCGAATTACATCTTGCGCCAGCCAAAGCCCGGCGACTTCGGCTGGCTTGTCAAACGCCATGCCGAAATCTATGCGCAGGAATATGGTTGGACCGAACCATTCGAGGGTCTGTGCGCGCAAATCGTCGCCGATTTCGCCAGCAAGAACGATCCGAAATACGAGCGCTGCTGGATTGCAGAGCTTGATGGCGATCCGGTTGGCGCTGTGATGATCGTGCGTGACTTGCCGGATGTTGCACGGCTGCGCCTGCTGCTGGTCGATCCCAAAGCGCGCGGGCTCGGCATCGGCGCAAGGCTTGTGGAGGAATGCGTGAAGTTTTCGCGTAAGGCCGGCTACAAGAAGATCACGCTGTGGACACACAGCGTGCTTACGGCAGCGCGTCGTATTTACGAGCAAGCCGGCTTCAGGCTGACCTCAAGCGAAAAACGCCACACCTGGAGCAAGGACGTGGTGGCGGAGTTCTGGGATTTGGAATTATAGCGATACAATTTCAACTGACGGCGATAGAGGCAAAAAATGCGACCGCTAGTTCAGGGCGTTCTCGTGATGTTGATGGCCGTCTGCGTTTTTCGACCGGCCGATGAAGCAAGCGCGCAGGCAGCGAAAAGAGGTACGCGCCTCATCACACTCGGCACGCTTGCGGGCCCCATCCCGCGCGCCCACCGGGCGCAATCTTCCAATCTGCTGATCGTCAACGGAACGCACTATGTCATCGATGCCGGCGACGGCGTCGTGCGCCGGCTGGCGAAAGCCCGCATCAACATTCGTGATATCGGCACAATTTTCATCACCCACCATCACGACGACCATACGGCGGGACTCGGGACATTGATGTCGGTTGCATGGGAAGAAAATCGGACGCAACCGATCAATGTCTATGGTCCTCCCGGCACGGAAGCGCTGGTCAAGGCTGCGGTACAATATTTCAGCATGAACTCGGAGATCAGAATCGCGGATGGAGGCCGGTCGATTCCGATCGCCAAGGTATTCGCCGGCCATGATGTCGTTCCCGGCGTCGTATTTCAGGATTCCAACATCAAAGTGACCGCGATCGAAAATACACATTTCGAATTTCACAAAGGCGCGGCAGCCGGCAAATTCAAGTCGTATTCATACCGTTTCGACACACCGGATCGCGTCATCGTGTTCGCCGGCGACACGGGTTGGAGCGATGCATTGGTCGAGTTGGCAAGAAATGCAGACGTGCTGATCGCCGAAGGAAATTCGATCGAAGAGCGAAAACAGGCGATGATGAAGGATGGCCGTTGGCAGGCCATGAGCGAAAAGGAGCGGGATGGAATTCTTCAACAGGCGTCGCATGGTCATATGCAACCCGAGACTGTCGGCCGCCTTGCGGATCTCGCCAAGGTAAAGGCGGTGATCCTGACTCATCTGTCATACAGGCAGCCGCCCAACACCGACAACTACTCGCCGTTCATTGACCAGGTAAAAAAGAATTTTTCCGGAACCGTTGTGGTCGCAAAAGACCTGATGGAGTTTTAGCACTGCGAGCGACTAAACCGTCGCGCCCTTCGCCTTCGGCCGCCGCAGATGCTCGTCGAGCCGCGGCATGATCTCCACGAAATTGCAGGGGCGATAACGGTAATCGAGCTGATGCACGAGGATTTCGTCCCAGGCGTCCGCGCAGGCGCCGGGCGAGCCCGGCAGGCAGAACACATAAGTCGCTTCGGCCACGCCGGCGGTCGCCCGCGTCTGAATGGCCGAGGTTCCGATCTTGCGCGCGCTCACCATGAGAAACATGGTCGCGAAGGCATCCATGCGCTTTTGAAAAAGCGGCTCGACCGCCTCGGGCGTGACATCGCGGCCGGTAAATCCGGTGCCGCCGGTGGTGATGACGACATCGATCATTGGATCGGCGACCCACGCCTTTACACGCTGGCGGATGGCATCGACATCGTCGGTGACGATGGCGCGCTCGGCGAGATGATGGCCTGCGGCGCGAATGCGCTCGGCCAGCGTATTGCCGGATTTATCGTCGGC